>VGWJ01000008.1 GCA_016873635.1 Lentisphaerota bacterium
CTGCCGTGCGAACTCCAGCGCGATGCCCTGACCCAGTCCGGTTCCGGAACCCGTCACCAACACCCGCTTGTTCTTCATGTCGCTCATGCTTTCACCCCTGGAAACGAATCCGTCACTCGTGGGTAGCCAAATGCCCCGCCAACATTCCTTTGCTCACATTTTCAATTGTCGATTTTCGATTTTCAATTCTCGATCCCCGGGTTCACCGTGAAGCCTTCGCCCGGCCTGAGCAGCATGGCCTTGACGCCGGGACACATCGCGGCGCACGCGTTGACAAAGCCGGCGGGGTCGCCCCCGCCCTGCTCGGCCAGCGTCCAGAAATGACAGGGGACGGCGTAGCGCGGCTTCGCTTCGGACACCAGCCGGGCCGCGTCAATGTGGTTCATGTTGCCGAAGACGCCGTTGATCGGCGGGAGGACAACATCCGGCTGCAGGTCGTAGAGCGGCTTGAATAACACCGGCCGCCACGACGTGTCGCCCGTGGCCATCACCCGTACGCCGTCGAAATCGAGCACCAGCGCCAACGCGCTCTCCGAGATGTCCCCATGATCCGCGGGCACGGTGTGCACGGCCAGATCACCCAGGTCGTGCCGGCGATTGGGCTCCAGCAACACGCGGCGCGCGGCCTTGACGCCCGCCGCCTCCAGGCCCGCCGTGCAGCCGGCCGGCGCCGCGAAACGGCAGGCGGGGTTGTGGCGGGCGATCACGGGGATGGTATCCGGATCGAGGTGGTCGGCGTGTTCGTGTGTCAGGATCACCCAATCCGCCTCGACCTCCTCGGGGCGCAGCGCGGGCAGCGACAGACGCTTGAACCCGAACAGCCGCTCGCAGGAATCAGACAGGTACGGATCGAGGAAGACGCGCTTCCCCGCCGCCGTCCGGAAGGCGAACCCCGCCTGTCCCAGCCAATACATACGAATCGCCCCCGCGGGAACAGCCGCCTGTCGCAGGTCGTCAACCAGGCACTTCATGATGCAGTCCTTTCCCCCTGACCCTACGCCACCTCCGCCGTTACCGTCGTCACCTGCCGCAGGTTATCCGAGACCGGACAGCGCTCGTCCACCTCGTGCAGAAACGCCGCCTTTTGCTCGGGCGTCAGATCGGCATCGATCCTGGCCTGGACCTTGATGCCGCTGAAGCCGGCCCGATTCTGTTTCGATTTTCCCAGGAGCGTATCCACGTCCAGTTCGCCGCTGACGGTGATCTCCATGCCACGCAGTGCGATCTTCTTCTGATGCGCCACGATCCGCGCGATGGACCCGATACAACCGGCCAGCGAGCAGAACAGGTGCTCCAACGGGGTGGGGCCGGCATCCGTGCCGCCCGCCGGCTTGGGCTGATCGATCAGCACCGTGTGGCGGCCCGTCGAGCACTCGATCTTCATTCCCGCCCCCATCACCGCCCGGATTTCCACCTTCTTCATCGCCGCCATGATTGCCTCCTCGCTCTGATTTCTTCTACAATAGCAGGCGACTATCTGCGTGTCTTGACTCTTTTGGAATCTTTGTTTTATCGTTTTGTGCCATGAAGAGGGTCGGCGGGCCCGACGCCGCTACGCGAAACGTCGCGAGCGGTGAATGCGATAAGCCGAGGGCGACGGCGCGCGGCGGCTCCAGAGGACGCCGCTGTCGCTGGGGCCGGCGGTCATGTTCCAGGCGTTCCGATGTTGACGTTGTGCCTGCATATCAGCTAGCATAGTGATGTCATTGATGGAAGCAAAGAGAGGTTCAGCCATGATCGAACAGATGACGTTGCGGCAGATTCCGGACGAGGTGGGAAGACGTCTTCGGATGAATGCGAAGAAGGCCGGTCGCAGTATAAACCGGGCTGCCATCGGGTTGCTCGAAGAGGCGCTGGGAATCAGGCCCCGAAACGTCAAACGGCGCGATCTTTCGCGTTTTTCCGGCCAATGGAGCCGTGAGGAGTGCCGGACGTTCGAACGGAATGTGCGGGTGTTCGAACAGCTCGATCCGGAAGTGTGGCCGAAATGAGGGCGTGCCTTGACACCAACGCTTACAGCCGGCTGATGGGCGGGCATGTTCCGTTGACCGAACTGCTGGAGTCCTGTGAGGAGGTGCTGCTGCCGGCGACCGTTCTCGGGGAGTTGCACGCGGGATTCGAACGCGGCTCGCGTCGGGAGGCGAACCGCAGACAGCTCGCCGAATTCCTCGCGCTCCCCGGTGTCGGGACGATTCCGGTTACGGCCGACATCGCCGAGCGGTACGGCGTCCTTGTCCGAGACCTGACACGCCAGGGCAATCCCATCCCCACCAACGACATCTGGATCGCGGCGGCGGCATTGGAGACAGGAACCCGTCTTGTAACCTACGATCCTCATTTTGAGCGTGTCCACGGCTTGATCGTTCTCAGCCCATGAATCGACAATAATGCCAACAGCGCTGAGACGAGGGCATTGAACATCCATTGCCATCAGTCGGGATGCTGTTGACATTCTGCACGCCGCTGCTCACCGCGCAGGTGTCCGGCAGCCAAAACAAGAACAGTTCGGGCACGCGCAGCGGGACCGAACTGCTCTTTCTAGGTTGACTCTAATCCGTGCATGCATATATTAGAGTGCAGTCGATTAAAAGCACATCAGGAGACATGGCGATGGAACGATACCTGAAAACCACGGTGGCCCGGGATCTGGAAGAGAAGATGGTCTTTCTCGGTGGGCCGCGACAGGTCGGAAAGACGACCCTGGCGCTCAGCCTGCTTGGCGACGGCGGAAACGAAACGCATCCCGCCTACCTGAACTGGGATGACATCCTGGCGAGGAAGTCCCTGTTGCGAGGCGCGCTTCCGCCGGATCAGAGCCTGATCGTCCTGGACGAGATACACAAGTACAAGGGGTGGCGCAGTCTTGTGAAGGGTTTCTACGACGTCAACAAGTCGAGCCGGCGATTCCTGATCACGGGGTCGGCGAGATTGGACCATTACCGACGGGGTGGCGACTCGTTGCAGGGCCGATACCACTACCATCGCCTGCACCCGTTCTCGCTGTACGAGGTTAACCCGAAGCCCACGCCCGCGGATCTCGAGCATCTGCTGCAGTTCGGAGGATTTCCGGAACCGTTCTGCAAGGGAAGTTCGCGGCATTGGAGGCGGTGGCAAAAGGAACGCCAGAGCCTGGTGGTTCAGGAGGATCTGGTCAATCTGGAGCACGTCAAGGAAGTCGCACAGATCGATCTCCTGGCAACGATTCTCCCCGGGCGGGTTGGCTCTCTGTTGTCGGTCAACAACCTGCGGGGGGATCTGTCCGTCGCGTTCGAGACGGCCGACCGTTGGATCACCATCCTGGAAAACCTCTATTTCTGCTTCCGGATCCAACCGTACGGGTTGCCAAGACTGCGCGCCGCCAGGAAGGAGAAGAAGCTCTACATGTGGGATTGGTCCCTGTGTGACGATGCCGGAGCCCGTTTCGAGAACCTCGTCGCCTCCAACCTGCTCAAGTACTGCCATTTCATCGAGGATGGCGAAGGCGATCGCATGGAATTGCGGTTTGTCCGGGATTCGATCGGCCGGGAACTGGATTTTGTCGTCCTCCGGAACAGCCAGCCGGAGTTTGCCGTGGAATGCAAGACCGGCGAACGGGACATCGGCCGTAGCATCGTCTACTTCGCGGAGCGAACGAACATTCGCCGTTTCTATCAGGTACATCAGGGGCAGAAGAACTGCGAGATGCCGAGGTTCCGGGCGCGGATTCTGCCGATGACCGTCCTGGCCCGTGAACTGGCAGTATAGGTGGGCAAGTCGACCCTCGTGAATCAGGTGCTGGCGGAGGTTGAGCGTTGGGCGTTGAGCGTTCCCCGCGCTTGGCGAAAAATGGGGTCAACTAACAGGAAAATGCAGGGCGAGAGAAAGAACGGTTGACGACGACGGCGACGAGAGCGGATCACGAGTAGTGTCCGCTCTCATCGTCAGCCGCTATCGTCGCCGTTCTCGTCACCAGGTTTCTACCATTAACCCTTGTTGAAGTCATTATGGCCGAGTGCTTGCATGGACACCCATCCGAGGTAGGGCGCGGCGTCTCGCCGCGCCGTGCGCCAGCCGCGCGCGCGGCTCGTCCCGGCGGGGCGGGACGCCCTACCTGGCTTCGACTGCACCGTCGGTGTGGTGCCAGCGGCAAGGTGGCCCGCGACCTTCCGCCGTCGCCCTGCGGGCTATGGCGGAAGGTCGCGGGCCACCCGGGATGGGATCAATTCACGGTTCGGCAGGAGGGAGAAGCACGGCGGCAGGGAGATCCTCGTGTAGGAACCTCCATAGCCATCGGTATCGCAGGAGATCCTTCGCTTCGCTCAGAGATGACAGAGTCCATGCCCTGCGGGTTGTGATCACGCCCGTCTTCAGGACCTCACGCCAATCGTCCACCGTAGTCGTCGCCGTGGTCAGTCGTCCGATCTTTCTTTCTTTCTTCTTTCGGTGGACGACCACGGCGACGACTACGGTTCACGAGTGGCCCTGAAGTCCTGAGGTCTTGAAGCCCTGAGGCCCTGAAGTCCCGTGGTCCTGGATCGGCCAGGGACAGACGAATTGTTTTGCGCCTCCGTCGCACGGCGCTGGCCCCGGGGACGGGGCCGCGCTACGCGGTGCGGGTGCGCCCCGGGCTGTCCCGGTAGCCCCGGCCCGTCCCGGGCCGAGGGCGGACAAGAGGGAGGACGATGTCTGTCCCCGCCCGCTCTCGCGCTTCCCTGCCCGCTTCCTACACGCTGCCCGTCCTTGGACGCGGCAATAGGCAGCTTGCGCGCGGATTTGGGTTCTTTCTGTGGAGCGCGCGAAGCGCACACTTGCACGCGATTTGTATAGACCGCCGGCAATTTTACCGTTATATTGCCGGCCATGTTTACACGACGACTCGAACTGCCCGGTCATTCGTTCTTCCTTCTCGGGCCGCGCGGGACCGGCAAGACCACCTGGCTGAGGCATGTTCTGCCGGATGCGCTATGGTTCGATCTGCTCCGGACGCAGACACTGCTTGCGCTCAGCCGCCAACCGGAGTCGTTCCGACAGCAGATCGAAGCCCGGACCGACCGCCGTTGGGTTGTGGTGGACGAAGTTCAGCGGCTGCCCGGCCTGCTGCACGAGGTGCATGCGCTGATCGCCGAACGCGGGACGAAGTACCGCTTCGCCCTCAGCGGTTCGAGCGCCAGGAAACTGAAACGCCTGGACGTGGATCTGCTCGCCGGCCGTGCCATTAACCGCCAGTTCTTCCCGCTGACCTCCTCCGAACTCGGCTTCCCCGGCGATCTCGACAACGTGCTGCGCTTCGGATTGCTGCCCCAGATTCGGGCCGAGACCAAGTACGCCGTCGATGCGCTTGAGGCGTACGTCGGCAACTACATCCGCGAGGAGATCCAGCAGGAGGCGCTCGTCCGCAATCTCGATTCTTTCGCCCGCTTCCTGGAGGTGGCGGCCCTGATGAACGGCCGGATCGTCAACGTCAGCGGCATCGCCCGGGATGCGGCCGTCGCGCGCCCGACCGTCCAGGGCTACTTCTCCACGCTGGTGGACACGCTGATCGGGGTCTGGCTGCCCGCCTGGCGGAAGAAGGCCAAGGTGAAGGAGGTGGCCAGCCCGAAGTTCTATCTGTTCGATCCGGGGGTGACCCGGGCGTTGGCCGGACGGTTGCGCGAACCGCTGGACGGGACCGAACGCGGCTTTCTTCTGGAAACCTGGGTGTTGCACGAATTGCGCGCCGCCATCGCCTTCCGGAACCTCGGCGGACAACTTCACTACTGGCGCACGCCATCCGGCAGCGAGGTGGACTTCATCTGGAGCCGCGGCAACCGGGCCGTCGGCATCGAGGTGAAGGCCTCCACCGCCTGGCGCGGCGAGTACGGAAGCGCGATCAAATCCCTGCTGGCCGATGGCATCCTCACCGCCGGCCACGGCATCTACACCGGCGCGGTGGAACTCAAGGACGGCGCTCTTCGCATCTGGCCCCTGCAACGCTTCTTCCGGGAACTGACGGATGGCGGCATCCTGGCGTAGCACGGCCCAGTGGTGCGCCTCTTGCCGTCCGATCATGTCGACTGAGCAGGTCGGTTGTACGTGCAAGAGTGCGCGTAAGTGTCTAGCCTCAATACACTTAACCGCCTTCTTGACCGACACACTTGCTCGGATACGCTTAACCGACCCGCTTACTCGATCCGGCCCATTTTCTTTCGGTGGACGACCACGGCGACGACTACGGTGCACGAGTGGTACTGAAGTCCCGCCTCTCCCGGACCTTGGTCTACGCAGTTCCCGCCTGACGGGCGGGAACTGCGCATGGCCCTGGCGCGCCGTAGTCCCGAGGGCGCAAGCACTCGGAACGAAGGCGGCCCTGGCGCGTCGTAGTCCCGGCATGCGCCGGGACGAAGGCGGCCCTGGCGCGCCGTAGTCCCGGCATGCGCCGGGACGAAGGCGGCCGTGGCGCGCCGTAGTTCCGAGGGCGCAAGCACTCGGAACGAAGGCGGCTACCGCAGCATGAACAGCGTGCCCTTCGGCGGGAAGATCCAGTTCACGTTGTTCCCGTTGTTTGCGCCGCTCATCGCGCGGAAGGCCCAGCCGTTGGTCGCGTTGCTGTCCTGCACCACGACATAGCCGACGTCCTGCGTGCCGACGCCGCCCGGCCGTTGCCGCAGATACCACCATGTGTCCGGCTGCGTGGACTGCAGCGTCACGTTGGTGAACGAAGCCACGCCGTAGACAAACTGGGTCTTGTTGGCCTCGAAGTTCACGGTCTTCATGCCCGCGGCCGCGATCGTCAGGTTGCTCCAGGTGTTGCCGCCCCAGACCGTCACCGGATTGGGGCTCGTCCCCGCGAACACCACCGTGCCGCCGTAGTTCGTGCCGCCGGTCATCGCCGTCGCCGCGTTGGACCAACTGCCGTAGGTGGTTAGCGTCCTGGTGCTGTCGATCTTGAACTTGGCCGTACCCAGCAACCGCACATCGCCCACCACGGCATCCGTCACCTGCGGGCTGATAAGGGTATCGACGCTTTCCGCTACAGCCTGATTGTTCGAGACAATGAGGAGTCCGTACGCCTGGTTTGTGCCCTGCAGATAGATCGTCCCTGCGCCGCCTCGTCTAGCACTAGTAACACCACGGGCGCCGCCTGCCGCGCTCATGGCGAGATTTCCGAACGCAGCAGAATTGGTCAACACGATGGCAAGGCGTCCGCCACCGCCTCCGCCTCCTCCTTCAGTGGGATATCCGTCGGCGCCGTTTACGTATATTCCACCGTTGCCGAGCAGTTCACCGACGCGGATATTCACCGACCCGCCCGCACCGCCGCCATTCGCCCCACCGTTGTATCCGGCGGCATCGATTACACCCTCAATCCTCGCCCTGTTACCGCGGATCATCACAATTCCGCCGCCGCGTCGGTCGCCCGTCGCGCCGCCACCGCCCGCTGTAACAGGATTCGTGATTGAACCATAGGTCGGAGTGGCGGGCGCTGTACTGTCGTCGCCATACCCGCCCTCGCCACCGTGGACGCCGCCATAGCGAGACCCGCCACCCGCGTAAGGACTGCCAGGGACATACCCCTTCCCCCTCGCCCAGATCGCGCCGCCGAGATCCACGGTGAGATCCCCGCCCACGTCCAGGGCCACGCATTTCGTCGGATCGGCGGAATGCGTCACCGTGGCATTGGTGCCGACATAGACGTCCCCATCGACCCGCAGCCAGGCCGACAAGTTCGTGGGCATATTCACGGTCAACGTGGCCGCGCCGTTCAGGCCAACCACGGTCAGGGCGGCATTGGTCGTCGCATGAGTCAGGATGGGTTGATTCGCGCCCCCCGTGCCGTCAATCATCACGACCGAACCGGCTCCCGGCACACTTGTGCGTGCGACCAGTTCGTGAGACCAAAATCCAGCGAAAACTGGGTGACACTTCCGACAATAGGTCCCCGAGAAGGGGGTCGAGGGAGTGTTACCGATGGCAACGAAGCGCAAGGGAAAGAGCGGCGGGACGGGGTCGCCGCATCGGGAGGCGCGCCCGTTCGCTCTGAAGCAGCGGGCCGTCAAGTTGTGCTTGCAGGAGGGGTATCCGGCGGAGATGGTGGCGCAGGAGTTGGGGGTCGGCCAGAGCACGCTTAACCTTTGGTGCAGGCGGTATCGCGAGCAGGGCGAGGCCGGACTGCAGGGCGTGCGGAGAGGCAAGGGCACGGTCCAAGTCAGCCCCGCCGCCAAGCAGAAGGCCGTTGAACTCAAGCGACAAAACCCCACGTTCGGAACGAAGCGCATTGCCGCGTTGCTGCGGCGGATGTTCTTCCTGCAAGCCGGGCCGGAGACGGTGCGCCGTGCGCTGCACGAACAGAGTCTGATCGAGAAGCCCAAGGCCAAGCCGAAGAGGAATCCGGCGAAGCCGCGGTTCTTCGAGCGCAGCAAGCCCAACCAGATGTGGCAGGCGGACATCTTCTCGTTCCGTCTGGGCGGCCGGGCCGCCTACCTCATCGGCTACGTGGACGACTACTCCCGCTATGTCACCGGACTGGAGCTGTTCCGGTCGCAGACCGCGGAACACGTGTTGGAGGTTTACCGGCAGGCGGTGGCGGCGTACGGCGTGCCCAAGGAGATGCTGACGGACAACGGGCGGCAGTACACCAACTGGCGAGGCAAGACGCGCTTCGAGTCGGAACTGAGCAAGGACCGCATCCAGCACATCAAGAGCCGTCCGCACCATCCCATGACACTGGGCAAGATCGAACGGTTGTGGAAGACGATCTGGGGGGAATTCCTCTCTCGGGCGCAGTTCGACAGCTTCGAGGAGGCGCGGGAGCGGGTACGGTTGTGGATCCAGTACTACAACTACAGACGGCCGCACCAAGGCATTGGCGGCTTGTGTCCGGCGGATCGCTTCTTCGAGATTCAGACCCCGTTGCGCAAGGTGCTGGAGCAGGGCGTGGCGGAGAACGTGCTGGAGCAGGCGCTGCGCGGCAAGCCGCAGGCGCCGTTCTATCTGGTGGGACGGGTGGGCGAGCAGTCGGTGGTGATCCGAGCGGAAAAGGGCAAGGTGCGGATGTTGCTGGAGGGGCAGGCGCCGGAGGAGTCCAAGGAGTTGGTGTACAAGGTGGAGGGTGGCCATGGAAACGCAGGAGGGCGCGGCGCGGAAATCTCCACGCCGGAAAGCCCCGCGACACGACGTGAAAACGAAGTGCGAGGCGGTGTTAGCGGTCTGGTCGGAACGGCGGCGGCCAGCGGAGATCTGCCGGGAGTTGGGCATCCACGGGGCGGCGCTGAGCGCTTGGCAGAACCGGGCGTTGGAGGGCATACTGCAAGCGCTGGCGCCGCCGCCGGCACGGGCGCAGAAACCCTTGGCGCTGAGTCCGCGGCTGGAGCGGCGCTTGGCGCGCCGAATGGCCCTGAGCGCGGCCAGGGCGGGGCGCGTCCAACAGCGTCTGAAGGCGGTGGAGAGGAACGCGACGGCGCCGGAGCAACTGAAGGAGTAGACCATGTACAACCCCTCGCCGCGGGAGCAGGCCCGGCAGCGGGCGGAGATGATCCTGAAGGTCCGCGGCGGACAGATCACGGCGCAGGAAGCCGCGCGGGGCTTGGGGATCAGTCGCAAGACGTACTACAAGTGGGAGCAGCGGGGACTGGCGGCGATGCTGGACGGGCTTTGCGAGCGCAGCTCGGGCCGGCCGGCTTCGCGGCCCGATGGGGAGAAGGAGAGTCTGCAAACGACCGTGGGACAGCTTCAGATGGAACTGAAGGAACAGGAGCAGCGGCAGCAGATCCGGAATCTGCTGAAGGCTGACGGGGGGAAAAAAGGCTGAAGGCGTGGCCATGATACTGCAACACCTAGAGCAGCGGCGAGCGGCGGAGGGGCTTTCCTATCGGGCGCTGTGCGCCCGGGAAGGAATCGCCTATGCCAGCCTGATGCGCTGGAAGAGCCGGCTGACCGATGGGGCGACACTCATCGGCCAGCCCGGCCCCAAGAAGGTGGAAGCGTTGGACCTGGCGGCGTTGCGGGCGCAGATCGCTGCGTTACGGCACGGCCGAAAGCGGACTGAAGGCATCGGAGCGTTATACGGCCAATACCGGGAGAAGATCGCGCGCCGCGATCTGCGGCAGATGGTGACGGAGCAGCGGCAGCAGAAGAACGCCGAACGCAACCGGGTTTACCACCAGGTGATCTGGAAAATGCCCCGCCTGATCTGGGCGATGGACGATACAGAATATCAACCGGACCCCGCCTATCCGAAAGCCTACTTGCACAACGTGCAGGACGTGAGCTCGCGGTACAAGTTCGAGCCACTGGTCGGGATGAGGTTGGCGCACGGGGAGGAGATCGCCGCGCATCTGAACGAGCTGTTCGAAGCACACGGCCCGCCGCTGTTCATCAAACGGGACAACGGAAAGAACCTCAACCATGCCATCGTGGAACAGCTGTTCGAAGCCTTCATGGTCATACCGATCAACAGTCCCTGCTACTATCCGCAATACAACGGCGGGATCGAGGTCGCCCAGCGCGAAATCAAAGCGTGGCTCTCACAGCGCCCGCCGATGCCCTCCGCGTTCCTGGCCATCCAGGCGGACCTGGACGTCCACGCGCTCAACCACCGTCCCCGCTCTTGCCTGGCCAACCGCACACCGTGTCAGATGTTCCTGTCGGGTCAGGATCTCGCCCGAACCTTCAACCGCAGAAAACGAAAGGAGGTCTACGACTGGATCGCACAGAAAACGATCGAACTGACGCAGCAACGATGCTATGACGATGACGCTGCGTGGCGCCTGGCAGTGGAAAGGTGGTTACTCGACAACGGCTTTATCGCCTTGTCACAAACTGGAAAAGTGTCACCCTATTTCCTCGAAAAACGGTCTCACCATTAGCTGGCCGGCACAAGATTGCCGCCCTCCCGAACGGAAATCAACCAGGAAGCGCGGCTCAGGCTAACGGGCTTGTGCAGTCATCGGGCGGTCATTGACAGTCCGACTGGTGATCGGTTAGACTCTCCCTGTTGTGCCCGCGCCGGCGGCGCCGGAGAAATGAACATACCGCGCACACACCTTCTGGTCTATATCGCCGCTCTCGCGCTCGTGGGTGTCAGCGTCCTGCTCGGCTACGCCTTTTTCACGACGCTCGAAAACGCCTCTCTGCAGCCCCTGCCGGCCACGCCCGCGGCGGTCCGGCCCGGGCCGCTTCCCGCCGCCGGCGCGTCGCTTCCGGGCGCCCCCCCGCGCGCCCCCGCGCCGGCCGTCCGCGGCCGGCTCGCGCTGGACGGCGAGCCGATCGTGATCGGGCGCAGCGGCGTCGAGCGCAAGTACGCCTTCGTCCCTCCTTCGGCGCCCGCCCCCGCGGGGGCCGCCGGCGAAGTGCCGGTGCCGCCGCCTTCCCGGGAGGCCGCCCCGGAAGCCGCGCGCGCCGCCGCCGCCCTGCCGGCCGCCTTCGAGCCCGAGTGCGAGAAGCCGGAGTATGTTTTCGACTATTCCAGGAAGGGAGCGGACTACAACGTCTACGTCAGCGGCGACGAGATCATCCTGCACCTGCAAAGGCCCGAGCTCGACCGCGTGGACGGCAAAGCGGCGGTCTGCGTCTGCCGCGGGCGCGAGATCGACAGCGCCACGCTGGACCCCGAACTGATCATCCGCATGCGCCTCCACGGCGTGGACCCCGAAGCGCAGGGCATGCTCCGCGAGTCAACCGGGGCGCGCACCCACTACATGATGGGCATGGACGCCCGCCGCTGGTTCAGCGATATCCCGGCCTTCGGGCGCGCCCAGCTCCTCAACCTGTATCCCGGCATCGACCTCACCTACTTCGGCGACGAGAACCGCTTCGAGTACATCTTCACCGTGCGCCCGGGCGCCGACGTCGCCCGCGTCAGCTATGCTTTCGACGGCGCCGAGGAGATCAGCGTGGACGAGCGCGGCAATCTGGTGATCGGCGCCTACGGCGGCAAGATCGTGCAGCGCCAGCCGCTGATGTACCGGATCAGCGACGATCAGCCCTATCCCGTGGACGGCGCCTTCGGGCTGGCGGACGGCAAGATTTCCCTCGCGCGCCGCGAGAAGCCCGCCGGCGCGCGGAACGAGGCCTTGCGCCGGCAGCGCCCCCCCCTGGACTACCTCAGCTTCCTGGGCGGCGAGGGCGCCGAAACGGCCTACGCCGTGGCCCTCGATTCCTCCGGGCACGCCTACCTCGCGGGCGCGACGACCTCGCGCGGGTTCCCCGACGCGGCCTCGGACGAAACCATGAACCCCGGCGAATGCTCCATCTTCGTGACCAAGTTCCGCGTCGCCGATTCCGAGCCCGTCTACACCACGTTTATCGGCGGTTCTTCGCAGGATCGCGCCTTCGGGCTTGCCGTGGACGCGGGCGGCGCGGCCTACATCTGCGGGGAGACCATTTCGGCCGACTTCCCGTCCGTGAACGGTCCGGCGCCGGCCGCGGCCGGGGAGTCGTGGGACGCCTTCGTGGTCAAGCTGGCGCCCGACGGTTCCGCCATCGAAACGGCATTCCGCTTCGGGGGACGCGGCGACGATCGCGCCTACGCGATCGCGCTCGATCCCGACACGAACATCTACGTGGTGGGCGAGACCCGCTCCCCGGATTTCCCCGTCTCCAACGGTCTGAGCACGGCCGCGACTCCCGCCGGCTGGGACGGCTTCATCGCCCGGTTCGGCCCGTCCGGCTCCCGCCTGCAGTACGCCTCGCGCTTCGGCGGATCCGGGGATGACAGCATCCAGGCCGTCGCCGTGGACGTCAACGGCGCGGCGTGCATCGCCGGGGAGACCAGCTCGCCCGATCTCCCGCTGGCCAACGCTCTGCAGGGCGGGCACGGGGGCGGCGTATGGGACGCCTTCGCGGCCCGCATCAGCCCCGGCGGCGCCTACCTCGATTTCGCCACGTACCTCGGCGGCTCGAATGACGAGCGCGCGCGCGGCGTGGCCACCGACCTCGCCGGCAACGTCTACGTCACCGGCGAAACCGCCTCGGGCGACTTCCCCGCCGTGCACGCGATGCAGGACTACTTCGCGGGCGGCAACTGGGACATGTTCGCCGTGAAACTCCTGCCCACGGGCCGCGAGGCGGTCTATGCCACATATCTGGGCGGATCGGGCGACGACATGGGGTTCGCCGTCGCCGCGGAAGTGTCGGGCCAGGCGCATATCGCCGGCGTGACATCCTCGTCGAATTGGCTGACCGTCGCGGAAGCGCAGGCAACCTACGGCGGCGGAGACTGGGACGGCATGCTCATCAAGCTTGATCCCGGCGGCACGACGCCGATGTACGCCAGCTACCTGGGCGGGGCGGGCGACGACCGCCTCTGCGGAATAGCCCTGGACCCGTCGCGCAGCGCCCACTTCGCGGGAAGCACCGCCTCGGAGCGCCTGCCCACCGTCAACCCCCTGCAAAAGGACTACCGCGGCGGCGCGAGCGACGCCCTCATGGCCAAGCTTCCCGCGCCCTACCGCTCCGCCCCGGACCTGCGCCTTGTCTCCGGCGGCGGACAGCCCGGCGGTCCCCCTTACGACTTCTACATGGCCCGCACGGAAGTCTCCAACGAGGAGTTCACGCGCTTCCTGAACGACGCCCAGGGCAACGCCGGCAACGCGCGCGGCGCCCGCATGTTCTTCGACGAAGAAGGCAACGCGTGGATCAGTCCGGCCATGCAGCGCGAGCGCGACGAAATGTTCCGCCTCGATGCGTCGCGCATCGTCTACAACCCGCGCCATCCCGCGGGCATGCGCTACGCCGTCTCGCCGGCCGTGGCGCCGACGGGCGGATCGTTCTCGAACCACCCCGTGGTCGGCGTCTCGTGGTACGGCGCGGTGAAGTACTGCAACTGGCTGACCATCGACACCGGCCGCGGCGCGCACCAGCGCTGCTACTACGAGGGCAGCAACACGGTGGACTGGGCGCCGGTGACCGTCTCGCAAACGAACTGGAGCAAGGGCTCTTTCGATCCCTCGGCCCGCGAACGCTGGCTCGCGCTCGAGGGATTCCGCCTGCCCATGGACAACTGCTGGGGTAGCTTCAGCGCGCCCAACCCGTTCAACGAGTTCTACAAGGCCGCGGCCTGGTCCGGAGGCACCAACATGCCGTACGGATACGGGCGCGCCACGGTGGCCGCCGGCGACGCCAACTATCTCGATCACGGCCTGTTCCCCCGGCACGACACGACTCCCGTGGGCTTTTTCGACGGATCGGACCACGACGGCAGATTCCAGACGCACAGCAACTGGAACTACTACGGCATATTCGACCTGAGCGGCAACGCGGACGAATGGTTGAACGATCCCGGCAACACGAACGTGCTGGCCGATCGCGGCTGCTACGGCGGATCGTGGCTGTTCGATCTGCCGACGCTGGCGGAGCGCTTCTACGTCAGCCCGCATTTCACCGACCGTTTCCGCGGGTTCCGCGTGGTGACGACCAGGTCGGATGAAGACATGTTCGTCGTGCGCATTCCGTACTATATATGCCTGTGCGGGTTCACGGGCCCCGCGCCGGAGGAGAAGAAGGAGGAAGAGCCTGTCGAAGCCAAAGAAAAGACCAAGCTTGAGGCCAAAGAGCCGGAAAAGGGCCCGATCGGGGTGACCTACGAAAAGGAAGGGGAAGAGGAAGAGGAAGAGGAGGAAGAAGAGGAGGAGGAGAAGAAGAAGAAGAAGAAGCCGCCGGCAAGCCCGATCTAGTCCCGGAATAAACGAGTTTCTTGCGATCAAGCCGACTTGTCCGGTTGTGCGGTATGTGGGTGCGTGAGTTTGTGCGTATGTGGGTCGCAGATGCATTCACTCCAAACCCACAGGTGAACTGATGCGGCTTGCGCTACAGTTGCTCTATCTCGCGGCCCTGCCCGTCGCCCTGCTGGTCAACCCGTGGCTCCTGGTCCGTCTCTGCTTCCCCGTTCATGACCACGCTTCGCGGGCGGCCGTCTCCGGCGCGTGCGGCGTGGCGCTGAATGTCGCCGTCGCCGTTGTCCTGCACTGCCTGAAGTGGCCGATAACCGCGCCGGTGCTGGCAGCCGTGCACGGGCTTCTGGCCCTTGGCCTGGCCGCGGCGTTTCACTTGCGACGCCGTCGGATCACCGCCTGCCCCGCGGCGTCGCCGGCGCACGCCGGGACCGGGACGCGGCTTGCACTGCTCCTCGTGGCCTTCATCCTCCTCGTCCTGCCTTTCACCCATCTTGCGGGCATCGACACCTACAAGTGGCAGGACCTGGCCACGAACATCCGCGTCGAGCGCAACATACCGTGGCTGATCCACCCGGTCTCGCTGCTGGGTTTCACCCCGCGCGCCTATCCCGGCGCGCAGCCCATCCTGCTGGCGACCGTCCAGATTCTGGGCGGGCTGGGTGTGGACGGAGGTTTCTTCGTCCTTTCCGCCTGGTTCGGCGCCATCGGCCTGTTCTCCGCCCTCGTGCTTGGCGGCCGCCTGTTTGAGCGTCCCGACGCGGCCCTGCGCTTCGCGGCCTTCTACGTCTTCTCGCCGGTGTTCATGCGCTACAACCACTGGGCCACGGGCCGCGGCCTGTTTCTGGCCCTCTTTCCGCTGTTCCTCGCTTCGGTTGCCGCCTTGCCGCGCGTCCCGGCTGTTTTCGCCGCGCTGGCCGCCGCCGGACTTCTGGCGCTGAGCCACAAGGTCGGTTTCGTGGCCGCCGCCCTGCTTGCCGCTTCGCTGCCCCTGTCGCTTGCCCTGCCGCGCGGCCGCGCCCGCTGGCCGCTCCGGCTCGCTTTCGCGCTCGCGGCCGCCGGCGCGATGCTCATCGCCCCCGGCTGGATCATGCCCGGTCCGGCGGGGCGCGCGCTCGGCTGCCTGCGGCTGGCCGCCGCCCGCCTGGGTTTCCTGGCGCCGCTGGCCGCGCTCGGCCCGCTGATGAGCCCGGATTTTCTCGCGCTTCCGTCCCGCCGCCGCCTGTTTCCCGCCCTTGTGATCGCGTTGCCCCTGCTCTGCGAGCCGCAGATGTACGGCGCGCTCGTCGCCCTGCCCTTCGCCTGCCTGCTCGCCGCGGAAGGCTACGGCGTCCTGCGGCGCCGAATGCCTTTCTCCGCCCCCCTCCTGGCCGGCGTCACCGCCGTTCTGGTCGCGGCGGGCGCGCTGAGCGTCGTCGTCAACCGGTCCCTCCACGCCACGCCCCGCGCCGTCCGGGAGGCGGCGCGGTTCCTGGAGCGGCACGACCCCCAGGGACCCTACCGTGTTGTCGCCGCCGGGCTGAACCGCGCCCGGATCCAGGCCTACGTCTCCGGCTGCCCCCGCATGGCGCTCCAGGCGGATCCGCGCGGCCGCGTTGCTCTGGCGCCCCTACCCCCCGTGCGCGGCGATCCGCGCGAGGCGCTCAAGGCCTGGATCGCGGCGCTGCGCCACGCGCTGTCGGTCTCCGATGCCGAGATCGAATGGTACGGCGCCAATCCGCGCACCTACTGGGTAGTCGTCGACGGCAACGGTTCCGCGCCGCCCGGCAGCCGACCCCTGTTCGCTTCCGGCGGAGTCGTCGTCTACGGCGACCCGGCCGAAACCGTGCCGCCCCGCCCCCCGTAGCGCGCCTTTCAACCGGAGAAGCTCGGTCAACGATAGCGGCGACGATAGCGGTGGACGATGCTACGATCTCCAATCGTTGTCCGTTCTCGTCGCCGTTCTCGTCAACCGATCCCACTTGGACGTTGGCCGTTGGATGTTCGATGTTGGACGTTCGAGGCGCGTGGCGCCGAAACTCGGCCGAACCGAGCGGCTTATTTTCGGATTAGGGACGCCGGGAAGCACGTTGACGCAATGCCGCGCGCGCGATATTTTCATCCGTGGGCGGCAACCTCGTGTTCGAGGCTCACACGGCCACCTTGATGAGGCGAATATCCTTCAGTTCCGGCGCGGCTTTTATGCTGGCGGCAAACCTGGCATTCCTGGCGGCGCTGGCCGCGGGCGTGCGCGTCTGGACGGTCTGCGTTTCGGCCGTGTGCCTGGGCGCCGTCTTCCTGGCCCGCACGCTGGCGGACGGACGCTCCGGAACGGACGACCGCGGATCGCGTCTGCCCGACGGTGTTCTGTGGCTGACGGCGGCCTTCTTCGCGGCCCTCTTCGTGTATCTCCTGCCGCTGCCGCCGGCCCTGTCGCGCCTGACCGGCCACGTCCGTTACGCGCAGAACGCGCGCGCGGCCGGGGCGCTGCGCGAAGCCGCCGCGCTCGGCGTGGTGGCGCCCCGCATGCTCTGGTTCCGCCTGACGCGCAGCTGCGCCGGGACCCTGAATATCATGGGCATCGCTTCCGCCGCGGCCGCGGCGGCGGCGCTGGCCGCCGCGCTGTCGCGCCGCGCGCGTTCCGCCCTGCTCGCCTTTTCCGTCGCGCTCGGCACGGCGATCGCCGCGGCCGGTTACGTCGGACGATGGGTCGTCCCGCAGGGGAACACGCTCTGGTGGATCATCCGGGTTCCTTACGAGCTCAAGGGGCCGGCGGCCTGCTTCGGAAATCCCAATCACTACGGCGGCTACGTGGCCATGCTGGCGCCCCTCGCGCTGGCGCTGGCCGTGCGCGCGCTGACGCGCCGGCAGTGGTTCCGCGGCGCCGCCTGGCTGGCTTGTTGCGCCGTCATGAGCGCGGCCGTCGTATTCTCGCTGTCGCGCGGCGCGCTGATCGCGCTGGCCGCCGGACTGCTGATCACGACGGGCCTGCTGACGGCGCTCCTGAGGCCGTTCGTCGCGCGCGTCTTTCTCCCGGCGGCGGCCGCCCTGTTCGTCGCCGGCCTGGTCCTGGCGCCCGACGCGCGCGTGCGCGAACGCCTGCTTACGCTGCGCGACCCGGCCGCCACGGAAAGCCTGCGGTTCCGCGCGGCCGCCTGGCGCGACACGCTGCGCATGTGGCGGGCCTATCCGGTGGCGGGCATAGGCCCGGACGCGTTCCAGCACGTCTATCCGCAGTTCCGCGCCACGTCGTCGCGCGCCGTTACGACCCACGCCGAGAACGAGTACGTCCAGGCCCTGGCCGAGACGGGCCTGTTCGGCGCCCTGCTCTTCGCGGCCTTCGCCGTCGCCGCCGGCCGCGGCGCGCGCCGCGCCTGGCGCGCCGCGCCGCCCCCCGACCGCCCGCTGACGGTCGGCGCGGGCGGGGCGCTGGCCGTGGCCGCCGTGCATGCGGCCGGCGATTTCGCCATGCACATCCCCCTCTATGCCGTTACGCTGGCTTCGATCCTGGGGTCCGCGTGCGGAATCGAGCCCGGCGGCCGCGCCGCGCCGCCCCCGCGCCGGACATCCCGCGCCGCGCTCGCGTGCGCCGCGGCCGCGCTGCTGGCGGCGCTCTCGGCCGCGGTCTTCGCGCCCTGGACCGGGCGCCTGGCCCTGCACCCCCGCCTGGCGGAACAGGATCTGCCCGCCCTGGCCCGGGCCATGACCTGGGCCCCGACCTCGCCGGAGGTATGGTACAATTTCGGGTGGGAAGCCGACCGCGCCGCGCCGCGCCGCGCAAGGAAGTTCGCCGAAGCGTGCATGACGCAGGCCGCGGCCTATGATCCCAACGACTACCTGCTGTGGAAGGAAATCGGAGACCGCCGTCTCAAGCTCGGCGATATACCCGGCGCGCGCGCGGCCTTTGCGCGCGTCAAGGCGCTGAGGAGCTGGGTGCGCGTTCCGGACCTGCCCGAGGATCCGCAATGAACCAGGCCCTGCTCGGAGCGTCCGTTCCCTTCGCCGTGGCCGCCGTCGTCTACTGCGCGTCCGGATTCCGGGCCAGCCTGCGCATGCTGATCGCGGCGCCGCTGTGCATGGCGGCCTGCGCGCTGTGGGCGGTGGTTCCGGACCTGCCGCGCCTGCTGGGCATGGAGCGGCTCTATCAGCGCCTGGCGCGCGACCCGCGCACGGACATCTTCTTCTGGCACTACACCATCGACGCGGCGGAAACCGACTCCGTGCTCTACCTGGCCGGAGCCGTGGCGCTTGCCCTCGCCATGCTGGCGGCGGCCTGGCGCGAGGTGCGCAGAAGGGAGGCGGAATAGACGTGGCCCACTCGGCCCTTCACTTCGCGCTGGGCATGGCGGTGGCGGGCGCCGCCGCGCTGCCCGCCCTGGCGCGGGCCTGGCGCGCCGGCGAACGCCTCGCCGGACGCCTGCGCGCCTGGCTGCTTTCGAGCTGCGCGCTGGGCCTCTGGGCCGTCGCGCCCAACCTCCTGCGCCGGGCGGGCTGCTCCGCGAACCTCTGCCGCGGGCCGTGGATGAACGTTTTTCTCTTTCATCCGCTGCTCGACCGTTTGTACGACGGCGGCTCCATCGTCGGCCCGTCTCTGCTCGCGCTGCTTTTCGCGGCGCAATACGCCGCGCTCGTCGCCGCCGCGGCCAGGGCCGAACGCCGGGCATAGTCTCGCGCGCCGCGAACAGGCGGCGGGGTCGCCGGGAAGGGAGGGCCGGCGGCCGGACGGCGCCCTCAGTCGGCCTTCAGCGCTCGCAGCGTGTCCAGGATCAGGTCCACGCTGCGGCCCACGGCGCCTTCCCCCGCCGCCACCACCTCGCGCGCGCGGCGCCCCAGGTCCGCGCGCCTGCCCGCGTCCGCCAGCAGCAGGCGCGCGGCCCGGCCAAGCTCCCGCTCGTCGGCGACGCGCACCAGCGCGGCATGCTCTTCGAACAGCCGGGCTTCCACCGGGAAGTTGCCGGTATCGGGGCCGACGATGACCGGCTTGCCGAGAGCGGCGGGTTCGACGAAGTTCTGTCCGCCGCGCGCGGTGAGGCTCTTGCCCACGAAGACCACGTCGGCGCAGGCATAGAACGCGCCCAGTTCGCCGGTCGTGTCCACCAGCAGCACGTCGGGATCCCCGCCCGCGCCGGCGCCGTCCGCGTCCAGCGCGGTCTTGCGCAGCCATTTCCAGCCGCTTTCGGCGATCGCCTTCTCCACGGCCGGCCGGCGCTCCGCGTGCCGCGGAACAAGCACGAGCCGCAGACCGGGGAAATCCGGACGCAGCGCGCGGACGGCCGAGAGGAGGGCCTTCTCCTCGCCCGGCCACGTTGAGCCGCCCAGCAGCACCAGCCGCCCCGTTCCAGGCCACAGCCGCTCCAGCAGCGCCCGCGCCGCCTCCACCCGCGCACGATCGGGCGGCGCCGCCGCCAGCTTCGCCGATCCCATCACGCGCAACCGGTCTCGCGGCGCACCCGCCGCCGCGAGCGCGGCGCGGTCCGCGTCCCCCTGCACCAGCAACAGCGACATCATGCGCAGGACGGGCCCGAAGAACGCGCGCAACGTCCGGTAACCGCGCGCCGAAGCGGCCGAAACGCGGCCGTTGATCA
This sequence comes from Lentisphaerota bacterium, assembly GCA_016873635.1. Taxonomy (GTDB): domain Bacteria; phylum Verrucomicrobiota; class Kiritimatiellia; order UBA8416; family VGWJ01; genus VGWJ01. The sequence goes on from VGWJ01000008.1 coordinate 20,192, forward strand.
GGATCACCGGGATGCCGCGCGCCGAAGCGGCGCGCACGAGATTGGGCCACAGCTCGCACTCCGTCAGCAACAGCGCCGGCGGGCGCACCGCGTCGAGCACGCGGGCGCAGACGGGCGGGAAATCGACGGGGAAATACAGAAGGACGTCTTCGCGCGTGAGCTTGCCCGCGGCGACGGCATGGCCCGTTGAAGTGGTCGTGGTCACGACAAACGCCGCAGCCGGGCAGCGTTCGCGCCAGGCCTGCATGAAACGCGCGGCGACGTTCACCTCCCCCACGCTCACGGCGTGAACCCAGATCCGCGGCCGCCCGGCCAGCCGCGCGCGGACCTCCGGCCCATACAGGCCCAGCCGGTCGAGGAAGTTCCTCCGATACCCGCCCCGCCGCCACATGCGGAACGCGAACCGGGGCAGCATCAGCAGGAACCCCGCCGCGAACAGCAGGTTATAGACGAACCACCTCACCCTCCGCCCTCCACCTTCCACCCTCCCTAGGCCCGCGGGTGCGCTTCCTCGTACACCCGCTTCAGGCGCTCCACCGTGACGTGCGTGTAGATCTGCGTGGTCGACAGGCTGGCATGCCCCAGCAGCTCCTGCACGCTGCGCAGGTCCGCCCCCGCATCGAGCATGTGCGTGGCGAAGGAATGGCGCAACGCATGTGGCGACAGACCCGCATCGAGCCCCGCCTCCGCAAGGTACGCCTTCATGCCGCGCTCGAACGAACGCGCCGTGATCGCGCCGCCGCGCAGGTTCCTGAAGACCGGACGCGCCTCACGGCGGCCACCGCCGGCGGGCCAGATTTCATCGGCCTTCCTGAGAACCTCGCGCAGCGCGCGGAAGGCCGGCGCGCCCAGGGGACAGATGCGCTCCTTCTTGCCTTTGCCGCGCACTTTGACCACGCTCGCCAGCAGGTCCACGTCGCCTTCCCGCAGGGCCGCGATCTCGGCCACGCGCGCGCCCGTGCTGTAGAGCGTCTCCAGGATCGCCCGGTCCCGCAGCAGCGCGTACTCGCGCCCGGTTTCCGGAGGACGATCCCCGCGCGCCGCTTCGCGGCGCGCGATGCGCTCCGGCGCCTCGATCAGTCGCACGGCTTCCTCCTTCGTCAGGATCCCGGGCAGGCGGCGCGGCCGGCGCGGCGCGCGCAGGCCCGCGAAAGGATTCTGCTCCACGTAGTCCTCGCGCTCAAGAAAGCGGTAGAACGAGCGCAGGCTCGCCAGCTTGCGGCCCGTGGTGGACGGCTCCATCCCGGCCTTCTGGAACTCGACGAGAAAACGCCGCGCCGCGAAGCGGTCCGCGCCCGCCCAGGCGAAGGGCGGCCGCGCCGCGTCGCCCCACGTGAACGCCGCAAACTGCGCGATATCCAGCGCGTAGGCCTCCAGCGTGTGGCGCGAGGCGTTGCGCTCGTGCGTCAGGTAGCGCACGAAATGCGCCACGGCGGGATCGGCGCCGGCGCGTCCTTCACGTTTCCGCGTGTGATTCTCTGCCACGGCTGCGCTCGATGTCGTATTGCCCGGCGATTTCCGCGTAGCCCGGAACCTGGTCGCGGTAGCGCCGCACCATGCGCTTCAGGGCGGCGCGCTGCTTGACGGAAAGAAACCGCCGCTCGCCGAATTGCCGCCGCAACGACTCGAAAAAGTCCCGGTCGTCGAACACCCGCTTGCCGCGCCGCAAGGGCTCCTTCCAGTGCCGCACGTGCGCCATCGCCTCGAGCAGCGGCCCGCTTTCCGTGTCATCCCCGGCGTAATCGGCGATTTCCAGCGATCCCCGCATCTCATCGAAGCCGTCGATCTTGTCGGCATGCCGCAGCACCACGTTGTTGAGCGCCCTGATCTGCCGCTCGGTGAGCGCGCGCTTGCCGTCCACGCGCGACCGCAGGGAGTTCACGAAGGACGTCGCGCGCTCGTCCAGGGGCAGGTTCCGCAGCAGGTCGAGCTTGCGCACGGTGCTTTCCAGCGGACCGGTCTCCGCCTCCGCCTCCGCCTTGAGTTTTGCGTCGTATCCGCTGTCGACGATAACGCGGTCCACCTCCGGCGCGGACTGCCGGTAGCGCGCCGCGACCCGCATCAGGAAGGCCAGTTGGCGGTGCGTGATGCCCTTGCCCTGCTCGATGGCCCGGGCGCGGATGGACTTCACGAAACGCTCGTCGCTGAACACCCGCCCGCCGGTCTCCACTTCCGGCGCCCAGTCGGTGACGCCCTGCAGGGCTCCGAGCAGGCGCTCCACAAGGGCGCCGTCGGCCGAGGGCTCCTTGAGGCTATTCATCCATTCCGCGAACTGCCCGTAGAACCGCGCCAGCATTCCGGTCCATTCGACGGAGCCGTTTTCCACCTCGTCGAGGGACTTTTCCATCTCCGCGGTGAAGCCCACGTCGAACAGCGTCGGCAGGACGGATACGAGCAGGTCGTTCACCTGGAAACCCAGGTCGGTCGGCGAGAGCGTGCGCTTCTCGCGCGCCACGTAGCGCCGCTGCTGCAGCGTGCCGATGATCTGGGCATACGTGCTGGGGCGGCCCACGCCGTTGCTCTCCAGCGCCCGCACCAGCGACGCTTCGCTGTAGCGCGGCGGCGGCTGCGTCTCCTTGCGCTCGGCCAGCCACTCCAGGCACTCCAGCGGTTCGCCTTCCGCGAGCGCGGGCAGCTTCTCGACGTCGTCGCCGTCCTCGGCCTGCCGCTCCGTCTGCTCCGGCCTTTCGTGCAGAACCTTCATGTAGCCCGGGAATTCGACTTCGGATGCGGTCGCCTGGAATTCGTAGTGCGTGCCCCGCCCTTCGGGCGGCGGCGCTTCCACCACCGCCGTGCGCTGCCGGATGCGCGCCGCGGCCATCTGGCTGGCCACGAAGCGCTGCCAGACCAGGCGGTAGAGCTTGAGTTCCTCGGGCTTGAGGCGGTCGGCCAGGCTTTCCGGCGTGCGCGCGGGGTCCGTCGGCCGGATGGCCTCGTGGGCCTCCTGCGCGCCGGCGCGGCTCTTGAAAAAACGGGGCTCGGCCGGGCAGTATTCGGGCCCGAAGCGCGCGGCGATAAGCTCCCGGCAGGCGGCCACCGCCTCCCGCGCCAGGTTGAAGGAGTCCGTGCGCATGTAGGTGATCAGGCCCACGGGGCCGTCGCCGAGGTCGATGCCCTCGTAGAGCTTCTGGGCGATGCTCATCGTGCGCCGCGGCGAGAAACCGCAGAAGCTCGAGCCGGCCTGCTGCAGCGTGCTGGTGATGTACGGCGGCGGCGCGCTCTTGTTCACCTGCCGCGCCTGCACCGCCGACACGCGCAGGGCGCGGCCTTCCAGGTCCTTGCGCACCGCTTCGGCGCGTTCGCCGTTCCCGATCTCGATCTTCTTGCCGTCGGCCCTCACCAGGCGGATGCGGAAGGGGTCCGGAGGGGGCGACAGCTTCCGCACCAGGGCGCCCAGCAGCCAGTACTCCTCGGACTTGAAGTCCCTGATCTCCCGCTCCCGCTCGCACACCAGCCGCAAGGCCACGGACTGCACGCGTCCCGCGCTCAGCCCGCGCTTGATGCGCCGCCACAGAACGGGGCTCACCTTGTAGCCCACGATGCGGTCGAGAATGCGCCGCGCCTGCTGGGCGTTGACCCGCGCGATGTCGATCTTGCCCGGGTGCTCGAACGCCCCGCGCACGGCCCGCGGCGTGATCTCGTTGTACTGCACCCTCTGGAAGCGCGCGTCTTTTTCGCCCCGGCCCAGCACGTGCGTCAGGTGCCAGGCGATCGCCTCGCCCTCGCGGTCCGGATCCGGCGCCAGGTAAATGGTGTCCGCGTTCTTCGCCGCCGCCTTCAGCTCGGCCACGACCTTGGCGCGCCCCGGCACCAGCGCGTAGCGCGGCCGGAAATTGTTCTCGATGTCGACGCCCAGCCGGTTGACGGGCAGGTCCCGGATGTGCCCCATGGACGACCGCACCGTGTATCCCTTCCCCAATATCTTCCCGATGGTCTTCGCCTTGGCCGGCGATTCCACCACCACCAGCTTGGTGCCCATCTCTCCCTCCCCTTCTCCTCCGCTTCTCTCTTTACCCGCGAACCAGCCGGACCGTGCGGCCCGGCAGCATCTTCACGACCCGCTTCATCTCCAGCCCCAGCAGCAGCACGCCCATGGCCGAGGCCGTCAGCCCCGTGGCGCGGATCAGGGCGTCCACCTCGCTCTCGCCTCCGTCAAGGGCCTCCACCACGCGCTCTTCGTCGCCCGAGAGCGGGGGACGCGCGGCCCTGCCCTGCGCTTCGGCCTCCGGCTTCGGCGCGATCAGGAACTCGAACTCCTGCAGAACGTCCTCCACGCTGGTGACCAGCCGCGCGCCGCCCTGGATCAGACCGTGGCAGCCCCGCGAAGCCGCCGAGTCGATCCGCCCCGGCACGGCCATCACGCTGCGCCCCTGGTCCAGCGCCTGCGCCGCCGTGATCAGGGCCCCGCTGCCGGGCGCGGCCTCGACCACCACCACGCCCATGCTCAGTCCGCTCACGATGCGGTTGCGCATGGGGAAAGTCGTCTTGTCCGGCTGCCTTCCGAACGGGAACTCGGTAAGCACCGCCCCCTGCGCCGCGATCTCGTCGGCCAGGCCCGCGTTCGCGCGCGGATACATGCAGTCCAGCGCTCCGCCCAGCACGGCGATCGTGCGCCCCCTGGCCCGCAGCGCCGCGCGATGCGCCTCCGTGTCGATGCCCGCCGCCAGGCCGCTGACCACCGTAAAGCCGCATCTGGCCAGCCCGAACCCCAGCATGCCGGCGGTCTCCCGGCCGTAGTGCGTCGGCCGCCGCGTTCCGACCACGCCGATGGCGTGCCTGTCCCTGGCCTCCAGGCGGCCGCGCGCGTAGAAGGCCAGCGGCGGATCGTGAATCCCGCGCAGCGGCGCCGGGTACTCCTCGTCAACCTGCGTCACGATCCGCGCCCCGGCCGCCTCGGTCCGCTCCAGCTCCCCGGCCCAGTCCACGGCGTCCCGCTGCGCCAGGACGGCCGCCGTCAGGTCCCGCCCCGCGCCGCGCGCCCCGCCCAGCTCCGCCGGCGTCGCTTCAAAGATCGCCGCGGCGGATCCCAGCGCCTCCGCCAGGCAACGCACCCCCACGGGCCCCACGTCGCTCATCATGTTCAGCGCGATGTAGGCTTCCCGCTCGTTCATCCGGACTCCCAAATGAGGCGAGGTAAATAGCACGCTTCCGCCGCGCGACGCAAGCGCTCGTTCGCCGGGAACCGGCATTCCATGCCGCGTCGCCGCTGACAACTGATCAGTCGCGCCGGATCCGTGTCGCTTGTCGGCCTCGGCGCGCCCCTTCACCTTCCACCCGCCACCCTCCACCCTGCACCCGGCACGCTTTCTTGCGTCTATTCCGGCGGCGGCGTTGACTTCTCCCGCGCGCGACGCCATACTGGCCGCATGTCGATGTTCGGCGTCGAAAGATTCGACCGGCCGCGCCGCGCGCCGCGGCTGCTCGTCATCCTGCTCGCGCTCACGTCCCTCCCCGTCGCCGGACTGTGCCTGCTGCTCGGCGGACGCCCGCAGCCGGCCGAACCGCCCGCCGAAGGACCCCCGTCGCTGGCGGAACCGCTGCGGCCGGAGCCGGCCTCCTTCAAGCCGAACTCGTCCGTTCCGCGCCGCCCGGAGGGCGCAACCTGCGGATCGATCGACCCGGACTCGTTCTCCGCCGGACGCGACCTGGTCTATGTGGACGACCCGCGCGCGTGGTGGGAAAGCGACAGCGACGTCGGCGACGACGAATGCGATCACAGCGTGCACCGGGCCGCGAAACGCCCGCTGCTCAGGCTGATCGAACTGGTCAGCCGCGAAGGCGCAACCCTGAAGGTCCAGGACGCCTACCGGCCCTCGGGCATCCACAACTCCGGATCGCTCCACAAGGAAGGCCGCGCCGTGGACGTGACGTGCGACGACATGCCCCTTGAGAAGCTGGCCAAGCTGTGCTGGGCGGCGGGATTCGACTGGGTCCTCTACGAGTCGGATCCCCGCAAGGGACCGCACGTCCACTGCTCCGTGAAGCGCGACCGCGCGGAGTGACTCAGCGCTTCACGGGGTCGAAACGCGCCTTCATGACCCTGCCGAAGACGCCTTCCGAATGCTCGATCCACACGACCGCCGCGTACTCGCCTGCTTTCGCCACTTCACCGAAGTGGCCGCCGCGGCCGCCTCAGGAAGGACACATCTTGTCGAGGTTCTCCGTGGCCTTGAAGACGAGATTGCCTTCGCTGTCCTGAACATAAAGACGGCACCGCCCCGGCAGAAGACGCCGCACCTCGCGCCCCCCGCTCTCCCTGGTCTCGTACAGCGCGACCGTAATGCGGACCGGCACCTTGCCGCTCTTGCTGAAGCGCGACGCCTCCTCCTTGGCGCGCACGTCGTCGAGCGTGAAGGTGGCCTCGATATTCATGCCGCGGCCGCGTTCGTCCCTCCATTCGGTCTTCAGCGCGGCAATCTCTTCCTCGGTGAGCGTGTCGCCCGCCGCGCGCGATGCCGGCGCCGCCTTGACGGCCATCGAGGACTTGACCGCCGGCGCATCCGCGGGCGCCACGCCCGCAAGCTCCCGCGCCACGGCCTGGTCCGCCTGGCAGAGCCGGCTGAGAGGAATTCCCACCGTTTCGCCGCCCGCGCGTTGCAGGTGCACCATGCCGGCTTCCATCTTCACAAAGGAAGCCTCAACGGTCTGCCCGCTCACGCTCGTCCACGTGCGCACGCCGGCATCGGCGGCGCACACGGCCCGCGCCGCGGCCAGCAGCGCGACACATACCACAGCCAACGCACTTTTCATGGACAGGCCCTCCAAGAACCCCAACGCTCTGAACCTCCCCAATAATACCCCCAGCCGCATTGCGACCGCAAGCAGCTTCAGGAGAGTCTGGGATTCGCCTTTACTCCGCAAGAAGTGATGTCTAGCATTACAGAGGAGCATGCGCGAAGGGAGGTGATCCGGTGAGGTCGCGGTTTCACTGGCGCAGATGAGCCGCCACGGCGTCGCGCCGCGCAGGTTGCGCGGCACCTGACAGTTTCGTGGCGGCCGCGGGCGCGCCTTGCCGGGTCGGGGAGCGCGCGATTGCTTTCCCCTCCTGAGCGGCGCCGGTCCCGCGTCTCGCGTCGGGCTCCGGCAGGCGGACAGTTTTCCCCGCTTTCCCCGGAATGCGGCTCCGCATCATGAACAGGACGTGCGACAAATCCGCTCCGCTCCAGGCTCCCTGCCGCGGCGGCGCGCCGGCCGGCGGGGACGCCGGCGCGGAAACCGGCCACATCGCGTGGTTCCGCGACATGGTGCAGCACTGCTACGACTACGCCGCCGCGGAGCACGCCCGGGGCACGAAGATCGTCGGGATCATGTGCGAATACACGCCCCGCGAGATCATCATGGCCGCGGGCGCCATCCCCGTGTGCCTGTGCGGCGGGTCCGAGAAAATGGTGGCGCCGGCCGAACAGCACCTGCCCGCCAACCTCTGCCCGCTGATCAAATCGACCTTCGGCTACAGCGTGCGGAAGGCCAACCCCTTCCTGGAGATGAGCGATTTCCTGGTGGCCGAGACCACCTGCGACGGCAAGAAGAAGATGTACGAGATGCTGGCCGAGAGCCACCCCATGCACGTGCTCGAGCTTCCGCAGAAACCCGACGATCCCGATGCCCTGTCGCACTGGGTGCGCGAAGTCCACAAGCTGAAGACGGCCGTCGCAACCCGCACGGGCGCGGCCGTCACCGACGACGCGCTGCGCCGCGCCATAGCGCTCATGAACCGCGAGCGACAACTGAAGCGCGACCTCGCGGCGCTGATGAAAGCCGACGACCCGCCCCTGACCGGCCGCGAGCTGCTGGACATGAAAAGCCTGATCGCCTGCCTCCCCGACGATATGCGGCAGCTCGAGCGCGCCGTCGCGGAACTTCCCGGACGCGTCGTCCCCTCCCGGAACCGGCGCGCGCGCGTGATGCTCACCGGCGTGCCCATCCCCCACGGCGCCGAACGCGTAATGGACATAATCGAGAACGCCGGCGGGCTGGTCGTGTGCCAGGAGAACTGCACGGGGCTGAAGCCGGTTCTCGACGACGTGGACGAAAACCATCCCGATCCGCTGCGCGCGATCGCCGAGAAGTACTTCCACCTGCCGTGTTCCGTCATGACGCCCAACGACCGGCGCCTGGACGTTCTGCGCCGCCTGGCGGCGGAATACCGGCCGGACTGCGTGGTCGAGCTGGTGTGGCAGGCCTGCCTGACCTATGACGTGGAATCCGCGCGCGTCCGGCGCCTCGCGGAGAATGAGCTCCGTCTGCCCTATCTGAAGATCGAGACGGACTACTCGCCGTCGGACACCGCGCGCATAGCCACGCGGGTGCAGGCCATGTTCGAAACGCTGGGGTGAACGGATGCTGGCCGCGGGAATAGACGCCGGATCGCGCGCCGTGAAAGCGGCGATCGTCGAGGCCGCGACGCTGAAGCTGCTCGCGACCGCTATCGCCGACCAGGGCGTCGATCAGGAAGCCATCGCCGGGGCCGTTTTTGACGAAGCGCTGGACGGGGCCGGGGCTTCGCGCCGCGACGTTGTCCGCGCGGTGGCCACCGGCTACGGGCGGGACGCGGTGGGCGTGGCGGCAGTCACCGTCACCGAGATCACCTGCCATGCCCGGGGTGTTTTTCACGCGGCGCCGGGGGCGCGGACGGTGATTGACATAGGCGGCCAGGACAGCAAACTGATGCGACTGAACGGAGACGGCCGGGTGCGCGATTTCAGCATGAACGATCGCTGCGCCGCCGGAACGGGGCGCTTCCTTGAAGTCGTGGCGGCCCGCCTCGGGGTGGGGCTGCACGAGCTCGGAGGGCTGGCCGCCCGTTCGGCGAATCCGGCGGCCATCAGCAGCATGTGCGTGGTCTTCGCCGAAACCGAAATCATAGGCCTGCTCGCGGGCGGAGCGCCGCGGGAGGATATTGCCGCCGGCGTGCAGTCGGCCATCGCCACGCGCGTGGCCTCGATGGCCGGCCGCCGGATCGAGGAGCCCGTCGTCTTCACGGGCGGCGTGGCGCTGGTGCCGGGCATGCGCGAGGCCCTGGGCGTCGCGCTGGGACGGGAGGTTTCCGTCGCCGGCAGACCCCAGTTTACGGGCGCGCTGGGCGCGGCCCTTTTGGCGGCCGGAGGATGTGTGTGAGTGCGCGGGTGTGTGGGTGAACGATCTCCAACTCACGCACTCACGCACCCGCACACTCACGCACAAGAAAGAACATGGCGGGAGTGAGTGGGAATCGAACCCAACCGGGGCCGGTCAAAGCCCCACACTGGATTTGAAGTCCAGGAGGCCCACCAGGTACCTGTTCACTCCCGTCGGAAAAGAGAGTAGCATTCCGGCAATGCGCAGGCAACACCGGGAAATACGCCGTGAGCAATGACAAGAACAGACTGCTGCGCCGCCTGCCCGGCGTGGACGCCATGCTGGAACGCGCCGCCGCCGCGCCGCTCGCCGGGCGCTTCGGAAGGCGGCCGCTGACGGACGCGCTGCGCGAAGCGCTGGACGCGCTGCGCGCGAGGATTATGGCCGGCGCCGGGCCCGCCGACGCGGAGTTTGAACCCGATGCCGTGATCGAGGCGGCCGCGCGCCGGCTGGCGGAAGCCGAGCAGCCCCGCCTGCGCCGGGCCGTCAATGCCACGGGCATCCTGCTGCACACCGGCCTGGGACGCGCGCCCATGCCGCCCGCCGCCCGCGAGGCGCTCGCCCGCGTCGCCGGGCCCTGCAACGTGCAGCTCGCGCTGGATACGGGCGCGCGCATCCGGCGGGAAGAGACTATCCGCGACGTCGTGCGCGAGGTGACCGGCGCGGAGGACTGCCTGCTGGTCAACAACAACGCCGGGGCCACCCTGCTGGCGCTCGCCGCCCTGTGCCGCGGACGGGAGGCGGTCGTGTCGCGCGGCGAACTCATCGAAATCGGCGGCTCGTTCCGCCTGCCCGACGTCATGGAGCAGAGCGGCGCGATCATGCGCGAGGTGGGCACCACCAACAAGACCCACGTCCGCGACTACGAGGCCGCGGTCGGCCCGAACACGGGCCTGCTGATGAAGGTGCACCGCAGCAATTTCAGCATCGTGGGCTTCGCCAAGGAGCTCGGCATCGCCGAGATCGCGGCCGTCGGCAAACGCCACGGCGTGCTCGTGGCCGATGACCTCGGCTGCGGCGCCCTGATCGGCCTGGAGCGCTACGGGCTGCCGCACGAGACCACCATGCGCGAAAGCCTGGAAGCCGGCGCCGACATCGTGCTAGCCAGCACCGACAAGCTCATCGGCGGCCCGCAGGGCGGCCTCATCGCGGGCCGCGCCGAGGTCATCGCCCGCGTGCGCTCGCACCCCCTCTACCGCGCGCTGCGCGTGTGCAAGCTCACGCTCGGCGCCGTGGAAGCCACCATGCGCCTGTTCAGGGCGCCGGACCTGCTCCCGGCGCGCCATCCCCTGTACGCCATGATCGCGCGCACGGCGGATGAGGTGGCGCGCCAGGCCGGCGAGGTCGCCGCCGCCGTTCGCGCCAGGCGCCCGGGATGGAGCGTGCAGGCCCGCGCGGACGAGGCGCGCCTGGGCGGCGGCTCGCTGCCGGACTCGACGCTGCCTTCCAGCGTGGTGGCGATAACCGCGCCGGACCGCCCGGCGGAGAACCTTGCCGCCGCGTTTCGCGCCGCCGCCGTGCCCGTGGTGCCCCGCGTTCATGAGGACGCGGTGCTGGCGGATATGCGCACCGTGCTGCCGGAGGAGGTGGCGGACGTGCTGGCGGCCGTGGACGGCATCTGAGCGGGCGCCGCGCCGGAACGCCGAAGGCAAACGCGCCACGGCCCGGCGGACGGGCGTGCGCCGCCGGTCGCGGGCGGCGCCGGAGAGACAGGAATGCGGAGTTGCCCGACAACCGCCAAAGGCGCGGCGCAGGCCGCCGGCCAGGTCATCAGCCTCACCGTCGGCACGGCCGGCCACATCGATCACGGCAAGACGCAGCTCGTGCGGATGCTTACCGGCTGCGACACGGACCGGCTGCCCGAGGAAAAGGCGCGCGGCATGACCATCGACCTCGGTTTCGCCGCCTGCGTGCTTCCCAGCAACCGTCGCGTCGGCATCGTGGACGTGCCGGGCCACGAGCGCTTCATCCACAACATGGTCGCCGGCGCCGCCGGAATGGACGCGGTGCTGCTGGTCGTGGCCGCCGACGACGGCGTCATGCCCCAGACCGTCGAGCACCTCCAGATCATCAACCTGCTCGGCGTGACCGCCGGCATGACCGCCATCACCAAGATCGATCTCGTTCCGCCGGAGCGCGTGGCTGAAGTCGCCGACCAGGTGCGCGCGCTCGCCGCCGGAAGCTTTCTCGCGCAGGCGCCCATCGTGCCCGTATCGTCCAAGACGGGCGCGGGATACGACGCCTTCTACGAGGCCTTCACCGCCTTGGTCGACCGCACGGCCGAGCGCGACGCCGGCGGCCCCTTCCGCCTGAACGTGGAGCGCTCCTTCGTGCTGGAGGGCATCGGGACGGTCGTCTCCGGCATTCCCCGCTCCGGGACCGTGCGCACGGGCGACGAGCTGGAGCTTCTGCCCGCGGGCGCGCTGAAACGCGTGCGCGGCATCCAGGTCTACGGACAAAGCGCCGGGCAGGGCCGCGCCGGCGAATGCGTCGCGCTGCGTCTCGCGGACATGCGCCGCGACGAGGCCGGGCGCGGCGCCGTTCTCGCCGCGCCGGGGCATTTCCGTCCGTCGCGCTTCCTCAGCGCCCGCTTCCGGCTTCTGTCTTCCGTGGGCGATCCGATCCGGCCGCGCACCGCGGTCCGCCTGCACCTGGGCACGTCCGACGTGCCCGGGCACCTCGTCCTGCCCGAGCTGACGTCCCTGCCGCCGGGCGGCGAGAGCTACGTCCAGATCCAGCTGCAGGCCCCCGTGGTGGCGGCGCTGGGCGACCCGTTCGTGGTGCGAATGCTCAGCCCGGTCCGGACGATCGGCGGCGGATACGTGGTCGCCGCCGACGCCGAGAAGATGCGGCGCGCGCGCGGCGACTGGGCGCAGGAGCGCGCCGAGCGCGACGCGGCGTTCCGCGACCCGGCGACGGCGCTGGCCTACGTGCTCGAACACGCCGGATGCGCACCCCTGCGCGTCGCGGAGCTGTCGCGCCGGGCCGTGCTGACCGAAGACGCCGCGGCCGCCCGCCTGCGCGAGCTGGTCGAGGCGGGAAAGGCGGCGGCGCTTCCCGGCGAACGCTTCGTCGCGGCGGAAGCCCTGACGGCCGCTTCCAAGGCGATCGCCGACCGCCTGTCCGCGCTGCACGACGCTTCGCCCCTCGCCGTCGGCTTCGCGAAGAAGGCCGTCGTCGCGGACGTGGAAATGGATCGCGCCTTGCTTGACCGCGCCATCGAGGGGCTCGCGCGCGACGGCCGCGTGCAGGTCACCGACGCCGGGCTGCGCCTGGCCGAGCGCGCCGCGAAGCTGAACCCCGCCCAGGCCGCGCTGGCGGCGCGCATCGTGGCCAGGCTGGCGGAGACGGGTTTCCATACGCCGCGGTCCGACGAGCTTCCGGGCGTCGTGGGCGCGCCCGCCTCGCTGGTGACGCCCGTCCTGGAGCACCTCGTGCAGTCCGGAACGGTCGTGCGCGTCGACGAACGCATTCTTCTGCACCGCGACGCCGCGGACGATGCCGGAAAGCGCATCGCCCGCCACATACGCGCCCACGGCGCGATCGACGCGGGCGGATGCAAGGAACTGCTGGACACGACGCGGAAGTACGCGATACCCATACTTGAGTATTTCGACGCCCGCGGCCTCACCCGCCGCGTCGGCGACAAGAGAGTGCTGCGAGAAGAGCCGAAGCAGACTGATAGCGTTTAGCTTTTGCCCGGAAAATGTTCCACCTGACACCCGACACCTGAAACCTGAAACCCGACATGGACGCCAGGGAAAAACGCAGGCGCGTGATGGCGCGCTCGATCAAGCTGGGGCACTGCGTGTGCGACCCGCGCAAGCCGTGCCCGTGTCCGCTCTTCAAGGAAAAGAACATCTGCACCTGCGCCGGAGAGCGCGTGCCTCCGGAGAGCGAAGGCCGCCCCGTGCGCCTCACCGCGTTCGTGCGCAGCGCCGGCTGCGCCAGCAAGATCAGCCAGAAGGATCTGCACCAGGTCCTGGCCATGCTGCCCGTCGTGCGGGACCCCCGGCTGGTGGTGGGCATGGCCACCGCCGACGACGCCGGCGTCTTCCGGCTGCGTCCCGACCTCACCATCGTGCAGACCGTGGACGTCTTCACGCCCGGCGTGGACGACCCGCGCCTCTTCGGCCGCATCGCGGCCTGCAATTCGCTGAGCGACGTCTATGCCATGGGCGGCCGGCCGGTCACGGCGCTGTCCGTGATCGGGTTTCCGATCTACGCGCTGCCGGCCGAGGCCATGGCCGAAATCCTGCGCGGCGGCATGGAAGTGCTCGCCGAAGCGGGCGTGGTGCTCCTGGGCGGGCACAGCATCAACGACGAGGAAGTCAAGTTCGGGTTTGCCGTGACGGGCCTGGTGACGGACGCGGAGCTGGTGACCAACGCCGGCGCCAGGCCCGGCGACCTGCTCGTTCTCACCAAGCCGCTGGGCACGGGTATCGTGTCGCTCGCCAACCAGCTCGGCAAGGCGTCGCCCGAAAGCCTTGACGCGATTGCCGCCTCGATGTCCACCCTCAACCGGGCGGCAGCCGAGTGCATGACGCGCCACGGCGCGACCGCCTGCACGGATGTCACCGGCTTCGGGTTCCTGGGACACCTGTGCCGGGTGGTGCGCGAGAGCCGCGTCACGGCCGAAATCTGGGCCGAAGCGCTGCCCTTCTTCCCCGGCGCCGTGGAGTACGCCCGGCAGGGCATGTTCTCCGGCGCCAACGAACGCAACGCGGAATACAGCGCCGCCGTGACGCGCTTCGACGACGGCATCGGCGAGGAGATCAAGGCCCTGCTCTTCGACGCCCAGACCTCGGGCGGGCTGCTGATTGCCGTGCCCGGGGAGCGGGCCAAAGCCATGCTCGCGGACATGCGCGCGTCAGGCGTGAACGACGCGGTCGCCGTCGGCGAGATCCTGGATGCGTCCGCGGGCGCGATCAGCGTCGTCGGGCAACGGCCCTCCCGCGCGCGCGCGAATCACACCGGGCCGGCGCGGCAGACCACCGGCCATGCGGACGCCACGGCCGCCACTTCAAAGGAGGAACCCATGCAAGATAAGGACAGCGGCGCCGCAAGCGCCGGCCGGGAGGAATGCTGCGCGCACGGTTCGGGCGCGCCGGCGCAGGCCCTCAAGATGTTCCAGGATTTCATGGGCACGGCTTTGCAGCCGGGCGCCGTGGACGTCGTGACCAAGGAACTGATGGCCGTGGCGCTGGGCCTGGCCGTCAACTGCGAACCGTGCTCCCGCATCCACGTCCGCAAGGCCCGCTCCATGGGCATCGGCAACGCGGAGCTCGAAGAGGCCGCCGCGCTGGCCGTGGCCTTCGCCGGCTGCCGCGCCTTGATGCTCTGGAGCCGGATGAAGAAGGAGGTCCTGGAAAGCGGAATCTGAACAGATTGCTCGGTTGTCTTCGTTGCCTTCTGTTCAGGTTCCCCTCTCGTCTCCTCCGCGTCTCCGTGCTGAATCCCTCTCTCACTTCCTGCGCTACGCCGCCGGCGGCCTGGGCAGTCCCTCCATCGAAGCCAGTGAGCGCGTCAGCATCTCTTCCGGCAGCGCGAAATCCGAGAGTTTCCCGTCCAGGTAGGCCTGGTAGCCCGTGAGGTCCATCAGGCCGTGGCCCGACCAGTTGAACAGGATGACTCTCTTCTTGCCTTCCTCGCGCGCTTTTTCCGCTTCCCTGATCGCCATCGCGATGGCGTGCGAAGTCTCGGGCGCGGGTATGAAGCCCTCGGTGTGGGCGAACTTCATGGCCGCCCCGTAGCATTCCATCTGGTGCAGCGCCTGCGCCTCGATCAATCCCTCGCGCAGCACGTGGCTCACCAGCGGGGCCATGCCGTGGTAGCGCAGCCCGCCCGCGTGGATCGGCGGCGGAACGAACGTGTGGCCGAGGCTGTACATGGCCAGCAGCGGCGTCATCATCGCCACGTCGCCCGAATCGTAGACGTAGGGCGCCCGCGTCAGGGTCGGGCAAGCCGCCGGCTCGACGGCGATCACGCGCACGTTCCGGCCGGCCATCTTGTCGCACACGAACGGGAAGCTCAGCCCGGCGAAGTTGGATCCGCCGCCCGCGCAACCGATGACCACGTCGGGATAGAGACCGAGCATCTCCATCTGTTTCTTCGCCTCCAGGCCGATGATCGTCTGGTGCATGAGCACGTGGTTGAGCACGCTGCCCAGCGCGTAGCGCGTATTCTTGCCCGTGACCGCCGCCTCGATGGCTTCGCTTATGGCGATGCCCAGGCTGCCCGGCGTGTCGGGGTCTTTTTCGAGAATCGCGCGACCGGCGTTGGTTTCCCGGCTGGGGCTCGCCACGCACTCCGCTCCCCAGGTGCGCATCATGATCTTCCGGAACGGCTTCTGATCGAAGCTGATCCGGACCATGTACACCTTGCATTCCAGCCCGAGCAGTTTGCAGCCGAACGCCAGGGCGCTGCCCCACTGCCCGGCGCCGGTCTCGGTCGTGAGGCGCTTGATGCCGAACTCGCGGTTGTAGTAGGCCTGGGCCACCGCCGTGTTGGGCTTGTGGCTGCCCGGCGGCGACACGCCCTCGTTCTTGTAAAGGATGATGGCCGGCGTCTTCAGGGCCTGTTCCAGCCGGCGCGCGCGGTAGAGGGGCGAAGGCCGCCACAGCTTCAGGATGCCGAGGATTTCCTCGGGAATGTCGATCCAGCGCCTGGTGCTGACCTCCTGCTCGATCAGGTTCATCGGGAATACCGGCGCCAGCGCGTCCGGCCCGATCGGCTTGCCGTTCTTGTCAACGGGCGGCGGCACAGGCTTCTTCAGGTCCGCCTGAATGTTGTACCACTGCCGCGGAATCTCGTCGTCCTTCAATACGACCTTGACCAGTTCACTCATGTCTCTTCTCCTCGCTATGTAGCTCCTGGCGCCCCCTGCCCCCTGACTTACCTCCGCAGTTCCCCCGCGAGCGGAGGAGAGTGCCGGAGGAGGGAATCGAACCCCCACGAGGTTGCCCTCGGCAGATTTTGAGTCTGCTGCGTCTACCGTTCCGCCACTCCGGCTCAATGACTTACGCAAGCTCGCGGAACCACTGCCGCGCCCTTCTTGCCGTCTTTCACCAGACTTGCAGCCTGGTGGTGCGGGGCGGTGCAGGCCGATAGAAGGAGCACAGTAGCAAACCGCCTTAGGGTCATACAACTTCTGAATGTGATCGGTCAGCGCGCAAGGGGTCGGAAGCTGTGCAAAGATCGGATCGGAGCGGTCCGCGAGGCCGCAGACCCTCCCGTTTCCTGAAAAAAACAGGGCTGGGAGGGACGGCGGCCTCGCCGTCCGCGTTTTTTCACGACTTCTCAGAGCGTGCTCGCCCACCGGGATGGCGCGTTCGATCGGGCCAGCCAGTCCTTCAGGCGGCGCCGCAGCGGCGCCGGCTCCAGGCCGGATGCGTCTATTTCGTCCAGGTCCGTCCACCGGAATTCGATCTTCGGCTCGCGTGATTGCGGCGGCCGAGACGACTCCAGGCCGGCGATCTCCATCTCAAAGACGACATTCAGCTCGTGCCGCCGTTGACCCTTCTGCATGAAGGCATGCTCCACCGCGCCCAGAAAACGCTTCACGACCGATTCGCGCCCCATTTCCTCGCGGATTTCCCTGACCAGCGCGGCTTCCGCGCTTTCGCCGAACTCAACGTGTCCGCCCGGCAGATAGGTAATCGTCTTGCCGCGCCCGCGGCACAGCAGAAGACGGCCTTCCATCACGCAGACGCCGCGGCTGAGCAATTCGATGCCGGCTTTCAGTTCTTCTCCTCCTCCCGCCGCAACACTTCGCCCGCCAGGAAAAGCGAACCGGCCACGCACACCAACCCCTTCTCCGCCCGCGCCCAGGCGATCGCCTCATCCATCGCCGACGCCAGCGTCGCGGCCCGCGCCGGCCATCCGAACGGACGGACGATCTCCAGGATCCGTTCGGGCGGCGTGCTGCGCTCCGACTCGATGGGCACGGCCCAGAATTGCCGGACCAGCCTCTTGAACGGCTCGAAAAAACCGCGCGCGTCCTTGTCGGCGCACAGGCCCGCAATCAGCGCCACGGGCATCCCGCGGGCCGTCGCCGCCAGCGCGCGCGCCAGGGCCTCTCCCGCCCCGGGATTGTGCGCGCCGTCCACGATCACGGGCGGATCGCGCCGGATGGCCTGGAACCTGGCGGGCCACCATACGGAAGCAATGCCCTCGCGGACGGCCTCCGGCGGGAAGCTCACGCCGATGACGCCGCCCAGCGTCTCGATCGCGGCCACGGCGATCGCGAGATTCTCAAGCTGGTGCGCGCCCGCCAGTCCGAACTTGACGGTTCCGTACGAGGCATTGGCGCTTTCCACGGCCACCTTCTGACCGAATGCGTCGGCCGAGACCGCGCGGATGGAGACGGCCTCGGGCGCATAGACAAGCGGACATCCCTTGCGCCGCGCCTCCCGTCGGATAACGTCCAGGGCCTGCGCGTCGGTGGCGCCGCAGACCACCGGAACGCCCGGCTTGAGGATGCCGCATTTCTCCGCGGCGATGGACGCGATGTCCGGCCCCAGGTGCGCGCTGTGGTCGATGCTGATCCGGGTCAAGGCCGTCAGCGCCGGCTGCACCACGTTGGTGGCGTCGAGCCGTCCGCCCATGCCCGTTTCCAGCACGACCATCCGCGCGCCCGCGTCGCGGAAATGGCGCAGGGCCATCGCCGTGGCGCATTCAAAAAACGTCGGCGCGTGGCCCGTGGCGGCCGTCACCTCTTCCGCCGCCGCCTCGACCGCCGCCACGAGCGGCCCCAGCTCTTCGTCCGTGATGCAGCGCCCGTCAACCATGATCCGCTCGTTGAATCGCACCAGGTGGGGCGAGGTGTTCAGCCCCGCGCGGATACCGGCCGCCCGCAGGATCGACGCCGCGAGGGCGCAGACCGAGCCCTTGCCGTTGGTCCCCGCCACGTGGATGACCGCGCAGGCCAGATGCGGGTTGCCGAGCCGTTCCAGCAGCGCCCGGACCGTATCGAGCCCAAGCTTGATTCCGAACGTGCGGCGGGCATAAAGCCGCCGCATGGCTTCGGCGTTGGAATCGCGCTTCCTGGCTGTCGCTTGCATGCTGTTCCCCGGTCTTGTGCCGCCGGCATCCCGCGGAGTTCCGCGCCGTTCCGCGGGGGCGCGCGGCGGGGCTTCGCGCCGCGTCAGCCTCTTGCCACCGTGGCCACGTACACGCCTGAGGCGCCGGCCTTCCTGAGGACGCGGGCGCACTCGTTCACGGTCGCGCCCGTGGTCATGACGTCGTCTATCAGCAGGACGGTCCGGCCCCGGATCCACTCCGGCATGGTCACCCGGAAGGCGTCCCGGACATTGGCGCGGCGTTGAAACGCGCTCAGCCCGGTCTGCGTCGGCGTGGGGCGCACGCGGCGCAGGCAGTTCGCGACGGGCGGGAAACCGTTCAGGCGGCTCAGCGCCCGCGCCAGCAGGCCGGCCTGGTTGTACGTGCGCTCCCGCTCCTTCAGACGGTGCAGCGGCACGTAGGTCAGCGCATCGAAGCGCACGCGGCCGTAGTGGACGCCGACGCAGGCGGCCAGCAGCGGCGTCAGGTCGGCGGCCAGGCACGCCATGCTCCGGTACTTGAACGCCTGCAGGACCGCGTTCAGCGGCCTGCGATAGCGCGCCGCCGAGCGCGCCAGGTCGAAGTGCGGGCGATGCCCGGCGCACGAGGAGCATGTGAACGCATGCCCCGTTTCGGCCTCGACGGGATCGCCGCAGACCCGGCACAGCGCTCCGCCCAGGATGTCCATCCGCGTTCGGCAGTCCCAGCACACGTGGCGGCCGCCGCGGCCCGGCTCCCGCCCGCAGGCCGCGCAGGTCCGCGGATAGACGAGGTCGAGCAGATGATGCAGCAGCGGCAGTTGCATATCCGACTCACGGCAAATACTTGCCCACGAGCGGCGCCATCCGGCGGCGCAGCTCGTCCGGAACGACCGCCGGGTCGGTGATAATGGCGCTGCGCAGCGCGGCGCCGCAGGCGCAGTCCCGCGACTCCGGCAGGGCGCGCACGACGCCCTGGAGAATCTCCCTGGCGAGGGCCGTGTTGGCGCGGAGGTGCCCGATGAGCATTTCCACGGACACCTCCGCCTCTTCGGCGTGCCAGCAGTCGTAATCGGTCACCATGGCCACGGGCTGGTAGCAGATCTCGGCCTCGCGGCACAGCTTGGCCTCGGCCAGGCTGGTCATGCCGATCACGTCGAACCCGAAGCGCCGGTAGACGGAGGACTCCGCCTTGGTCGAGAACGCGGGGCCTTCCATGTTCACGTAGGTTCCGCCGCAATGCACGCGCGTGCCGCAGCCGCGGCCTTTGCCCGCCACCGTTTCGCGCGCCACGTCGCGGACGGTCTTGCGCAGCGCGGGGCACGTCGGCTCGCCGAAAGCCACGTGCGCGACCAGGCCGCCGCCGAAGAACGTGTGGTTCGCCGAAGTCTTTGTCCGGTCGAAATACTGATCGGGGAGAACGATGTCCCGGGGCCGCATGTTCTCCTTGAGGCTGCCGACGGCGCTGATCGAGATTATGCGCTCCACCCCCAGCAGCTTGAACCCGAAAATGTTGGCGCGGTGGTTCAGCTCCGAGGGCATGAGGCGGTGTCCCACGCCGTGCCGCGGCAGGAAGTGGATTTCGCGCCCCGCCAGCACGCCTCGCACGTACGCGTCCGAGGGCGCGCCGAAGGGCGTGTCAACCGTCTCCCTTGCGACATCGTGCAGCCCCTCCAGATCATACAGCCCGCTTCCTCCGATGATGCCGATTTTCATGCTCCGCGCGTCTCCCTTCCGGGCGTCACGGCCCCCGCCTGGCTTTCGGTTTTCGGCGTCCGGTCTCCGGAACAGACCGGACGGGCGTAAAACGGATAGCGCGTCCGGTCCGCGCCGGGCGGGACGTATTTCCAGCGCTTGTACGTCCACATCCACTGGCCGGGGTATTTGCGTATCACGTCTTCCATGGTCAGCGCAAGCGTCCGCGTGAGGTTGCGGTCGTCCGCCGCGAAAAGCGGCAGCCCGCGGACGGTGTAGCGTCCGTCGTCGTCGGCCGTGCAGAACATGAACATCACCGGCGCGCCGGTCTTGGCGCGCAGCGCCGCGGCGGCCCGTGACACGGGCGCCGGTACGCCGAAGAGCGTCACGAATTCGCCGCCCTCCGACGGCAACGTGTTCTGGTCCATGATCAGCCCGACGCGCCCGCCCCGGCGCAGCGTCTGCAGCAGCCTCCGCACCGCCCCCCGCCGGTAGGCCACCCCCTGCCCCGTGCGCCCCCGGATGCGGTTCAGGATGCGGTCCGCCGCGCGGTTGGAGAGCGGCGCGGCCACGCTGACCGCCGGCGCGCCGCGCAGGGCCAGCGCCTGCCCCATGATCTCCCAGTTGCCGATATGCGCCGACACGCCGATCAGCGGCGCCGTGTCGAAGTAGGCCGCGCACGAAACGTCAAAGCGCACATTCTCCCGGACGCGCCGTTCGCTCCGGCGCCCGAACCACAGCAGATCGAGAATCACCAGCGCGCTGGTGCGGAAGGATTCGCGCGCAATCGCGGCGCGTTCGCCGGGCGTCCGCTCCCCGCCGAGCGCCAGGTCCAGGTTCGCCAGCGCCACGCGCCGCAGACGCCCCGACGCGCGGTATGCCGCCGCGCCCAGCGCGCGCGCCAGCCGCGCCACGCCGGACCGGGGCAGGAGCGGGACAATCAGAAAGGCCAGGCGAAGCAGCAACGACTCGCCGGCTTCGCGGAATATGCGAATCCTCATGGGGCCGCATGCCGATTCGTTAACGCGAGCGAAAAAATGGTGAGCCGTGCAGGAATCGAACCTGCGACCCGCGCCTTAAAAGGGCGCTGCTCTGCCTGCTGAGCTAACGGCCCACCGCCGGGACCAGACCTTAGAGGACCTCCGCGCCGCCTGTCAACCCCGCGGACAACCGGTCAACCGGACCGCGGGCGGGACCTGCTGTCGCCGCCGATGCGGCGCAGGGCGGCCAGCGCGGCGTCGGATTCGGCGTCCTGTTTGCTGGGGCCTTTTCCCGTGCCGCGCACGCGTCCGCCGACGATTGCCTCCACGGTGAAGATCGAAGCGTGCGGCGGGCCGTCCCTGCGCACAACCTTGTATTGCGGCGCGCTGCGCCAGCGGCGCTGCGAAACTTCCTGCAGCTTGCCCTTGGGGTTGTCCACCCACACGTCGCCGTCCAGGGCGACCAGCAGCGGCATCAGCAGGCGCTTGAACACGCGCTGCGCCCCGCTCACGCCGCCGTCGCAGTACACGGCGCCCACCACGGCTTCAAACGCATCGGCCAGCGTGGACTCGCGCCTGCGCCCTCCGCATTTCTCCTCCCCTCTGCCCATGCGCATGTAGGCGCCCAGGTCGATCGCGCCCGCGATCTCGGCAAAAGCCCGGCCGCTGTTGGTGCGGCTGCGGAACGCCGTGAGGTCGCCCTCGCGGCATTCCTGAAAATGCTCGTGCAGATAAGCCGCCGTCAGGAAGCCGAGCACGGCGTCGCCCAGGAACTCCAGGCGCTGGTTATCCACTTCAACCGACGGATTCTCCGACCGGTAGGAGCGATGCGTCAGCGCCGCCTCAAGCCAGCGCCGGCGCCTGAACCTGTAGCCTATGCTCTTTTCCAGCGCCCGATAGGGATTCCCGAGCCGGACTGCCATCGTCTTTCCCTCCTTCCCTTGTGTGCCGCCGCCAGCCTTCGGCGTTCCCGACGCCGACTCCGCTTCGCGCGCCTCACGCGCGCGGATGGTAGCGGGCGTGTACGGACTTGAGGCGTCCCTCGTCCACGTGCGTGTAAACCTGGGTCGTCGCGATGTCGGCGTGTCCCAGCATCTCCTGAATGATCCGCAGCGGCGCGCCGTTCGCCAGCAGGTGGCTCGCGAACGAGTGCCGCAGCGTGTGCGGCGAAACCTTCTTCATGATACCGGCGCGCCGCGCCGCCTGCCGGATCAGCTTCCATATCCCCTTGCGCGTAAAACACTTGCCTCGGTAGGTCAGAAACAGCGCGCGCTCGGTCCCGTCCGTGGTCAGCGCCGGGCGCAGCGTCTCGATGTAGCGGCGCAGCCACTCCGCGGCCCGCGCCCCGAACGGAACCACGCGGCTCTTGTTGCCCTTCCCCGTGCAGGTCAGATATCCGAGGTCGAAGTGCATGTCTTCCAGCCGCAGCCCCGCCGCCTCCGATACCCTGAGCCCGCTGGCGTACATGAGTTCGAGCAGCGCCCGGTCGCGCGCGCCGAACCGGCTTTCCACCGGCGGCGACGCCAGCAGGCGCTCCACCTCGCGCGTCGACAGCACGCCCGGCAGCACCTTCCACAGCCGCGGCGAATCCATCGCCGAGGTCACGTTGCGCGCCAGCATGCCTTCCTGCTGCAGGAACCGGAAGAAGACCTTGATGGCCACCAGCCGCCGCGATACCGAGTTCACCCCCAGGCCGCGCTCCTTCTCGGCCATGAGGTAGTCCAGAACGTGCTTGCGCCGGACATCGTTGAGGCTGGAAACCCCCGCCGACGAGAGGTAATCGCAGAACCCCGCCAGGTCCGCGCGATAGGCCTGGCGCGTGTTGGCGCTGAGTCCGCGCTCCAGCGTGATGTGATCCAGAAACTGATCGACGACGGCATGCACAACCGATACCGACGCGCTCGCGCGCGCCCGGCGCGAAACGGCCTCAGGGCGCGCATTCCGGAGGCAGGGCGGCCAGGGCGCCGGGATCGGCCGGAACGCCGTTCACCTCGAAGCCCGCCTCCGCGATCTCGAATTCGATGTTCTTCCGGGACAGGAACAGGCTGTCGTACGCGACGGTTATCCGCCGCCTTCTCTCGTCCACGCGTATCGTTTCGGCCTTCACGCCCGGCACGTTCCTGAGCCGGGAAGTCACAAGCTCCACGCAGGCGGCGTTGCGCATGTGCGGCACGTCCAGCAGCACGCTGCGCACGTCGGTCCTGCGGCAGGAAACCGCGCCGGCGGCCAGCGCCGCCGCCACGGCGATCGGGCATAACTTCCGGACCATGATGACAACAGTCTACCAAGGCGCGCACGGCGAAGTACAGAGCGGAATTCGTCATTGCCGTTGAAAACGCGGCGCAAAACGTGCTAGGGTGTTTCGTCCCCGATCTACGGGCGGAAAGGAAATGGTATGAGAAGCGACCAGGTCAAGAGCGGCTGGGAGCGGGCCCCGCATCGCAGCCTGCTGAGGGCCACCGGCCTTTCGGCCGCGGATTTCGACAAGCCCTTCATCGGGGTGTGCAACTCCTTCACGCAGGTCATTCCGGGGCACGTGCATCTCGACCAGGTGGCCCGCTACATCAAGCGCCACATCCGGCGCGCCGGCGGCGTGCCCATCGAGTTCAACACCATCGGCATCTGCGACGGCATCGCCATGGGCCATCCCGGCATGAAATACTCCCTGCCCAGCCGGGAGCTCGTGGCCGACAGCGTGGAATCCATGGTCAAGGCCCACTGTTTCGACGCGCTGCTGTGCATTCCCAACTGCGACAAGATCGTTCCGGGCATGCTCATGGGCGCGCTGCGCGCCAATATCCCCACGCTGATGGTCAGCGGCGGACCGATGGCCGCCGGACGCACGCCGGAGGGCCGCGTCGTGGACCTGATCAGCGTCTTCGAAGGCGTCGCGGCCCACGGCAGGGGAAAGATGAGCGACGCGGAATTGCGCATCCTGGAAGAGCACGCCTGCCCCGGCTGCGGCTCCTGCTCGGGCATGTTCACGGCCAACTCCATGAACTGCCTCTGCGAGGCCCTGGGCATCGCCCTGCCCGGCAACGGCACCGTGCTGGCGGTCGACCCGCGCCGCCGCGCGCTCTACCGCCGCGCCGCGGCGCGCATCGTGCGCCTGGCGCGGGACGGCGGGCCGCTGCCGCGCGATATCGTCACCGCGGACGCGCTGGACAACGCCTTCGCGCTGGACATGGCCATGGGCGGCAGCACCAACACGGTCCTGCACGGCCTGGCCATCGCCCACGAGGCGAAGGTTGACTATGACCTGGAGCGCATCAACGAGCTGTCGGGCCGGTGCCCCAACATCTGCAAGGTCGCGCCTTCCTCGGCCTACCACATGGAAGACGTCGACCGCGCGGGCGGCGTCAGCGCGATTCTGCGCGAAATCGGACGCATTCCGGGGCTGCTGCACCCCAACTGCCCCACCGTCACCGGCAAAACCATCCGGGGCAACGTGGCGCGCGCCCGGATCAGGGACGGCGAAGTCATTCGCGCGCTGGACCGCGCCTATTCCGCGGACGGCGGGCTGACGATCCTGCGGGGGAACCTGGCCGAGCAGGGCGCGGTCGTCAAGAAGGCCGGCGTCTCGCCCAACATGCTGCGTTTCGAGGGCCGCGCGATCGTCTTCGACTCCCAGGAGGACGCCTGCCGCGGCATCCTGGCGGGGCGCGTGCAGGCCGGACAGGTGGTCGTGATCCGCTACGAAGGTCCGCGCGGCGGGCCCGGCATGCAGGAGATGCTCGCGCCGACTTCCTACATCATGGGGCAGGGCCTGGGCGAGTCCGTGGCGCTGATCACCGACGGCCGTTTCTCCGGCGGAACCCGCGGGGCCTGCATCGGGCACGTCTCGCCGGAAGCCGCCGAAGGCGGCTTGATCGGGCTGCTGCGCGACGGCGACACAATCCGCATCGACATCCCGGCGCGCCGCCTGGAGGCGGACATGCCGCCGGAGGAGCTCCGGCGCCGCCGCGCCGCGCAGCCGCCGTTTGTCCCGCGCGTCACGGACGGCTACCTCAGGCGCTACGCCGCAATCGTCCGCAACGCGTCAACGGGCGCCGTGCTCGACTGACCCCGGAAAGAGTCCGGACCGCGGAGCAGTTGAACTGTTCTCTCTCGACTGACGGATCAGTGCCTGCGCACGGTGCGGAAACCGACGGAGTCATAGCCGGCTGCCCACCCGGGATCCTGCCGCTTGCTGCGGTCCGCGCAGCGCAACGGGTCAGTGACCGGCGCGACGTCATCGGCTTCGTAGTACGCGCCGCCGCGCGTCATGCGTTCGAGGTATTGCGCGTCGTCCGGACCGGTGGGATCCGTCGCGCCCTGCTCGGGCGGCGAAGCGTAGCGATCCCAGCACCATTCGGCGACATTGCCGGCCATGTCGTACAGTCCGAACCCGTTGGCCATGTCCGGCCCGGCCGGCGTCTGCGCGCCGTCGTAGTAGGCGACCGGCGTGGTCGAATGAACGTTGTTCGTGCCCTCCTCGAACGGATCGCCGCTCAAACGGTAGTTGGCGTTGCTGCCGCCGATCGTGTTGCCCCAGGGGAACACGTTCCCGACAAGCCCGCCCCGCGCCGCCGTCTCCCATTCCGCGTCCGTGGGCAGCCGATAGCCGTTCCCGGACCAGTTGACTCTGTCCGACGTGAGCGCGAAGGTGCCCGAGCGATACACGTTCGTGGATGTGAACGGATACCCGGCATAGTAGGCGGGGGTAAACCCTTCCTTTTCGGATCGCGCGTTGCACCACTTGGCGCAGTCGTACCAGCTCACGCGAACCACCGGATGGCTGACGCCGGCGGCGGTGTTGGTCGCGCCGGCTCCGCCCTTCACATACCTGGTTCCGCCCCGCCCTTCCGGCAGGTCGGTGTAGCCGTGCCCGTTCGTGGCCCACGTCCGGACCTCGTCCCACAAAGTCTTCGGCACCTCGGTGCCGTCCATGAAAAACGAGGTGATTGACGCCAGGCGCTGCGTGGTGTCAATGCTCTGGCCGTCGCCCAGCATGACCCATCCGCCCACGACGAATCTCTCTCCGCCGACAAGGTCGCCCGGATCGGCGGCGCCCATGGGCCCGATCACGTTGGAGGCGGTCCATACGGACTGTGTCGGATACGGCAGCCCTTCCCCGAGGTCTCGCGCCGCTTCCCGCACCCGGACGTATTTCAAGTAATCACTGCTCTGCACGGTGTAGACGGCGGCCATCGCCCCCGCGATATCGGTCCAGGGTCCGCCGCCGGAATTGCCCACCTGCCACTGGTACACGCGCGTCAGGTACTGGGTGGGCGTGCCGGTTACGTCAATTGAGTCGGCATACACTCCCGGCACGCTGACAAAGAGCGTCTTGGCCACGTTGGCCGTTCCGCCGATCACGGGCGGCGCCATGTTCGTAGGCGGGTCGTTGCGCGGAACGATTTCCACGCGCACGTCGATCGTGTCCGAAGGACCGCCGCCCTTCTCCTGCGCGCGCACCGTGAACGTGACATAGGAGCCGTTCGCGAGGTTCGGCACGCCGCCGGCGTAGTTGCCGGTGTAGGTGTTCCAGTTCGTCAGCGGCGCGTAGTTGATCTGCTGGCTCGACCCGCTTCCGGTCTGGACCGAGGCCACCCCGCTCGGCGTCGCGCCCGATCCCGCGATGAACCACTCGATGTTCGTCCCCGGCGTGTCGACGTCCGAGGCGGTCAGGGTGAGGGCGAACGGCCGGGGATTGCTGTCCTCGTCCATCACGACCGTCACCGTGTTCGACCCGTTGTTGATCACCGGCGCGTCGTTAACCGGGGTGACCGTGACATTGATCGTGATCTGATCGAAAGACGATCCGGACGTGACTTCGCCGACAAACGAATCGGCCCCGAACCAGTTGGTGTTCGGCGTGTACCTGAAAACGCAACTGGTGACCGCGCACTGGCTGGTGACGGCCAGGCCCCAACTGGCCTGCTGCGCCACGCCCCAACTGCTCGTCCCGCTCTGCACGTACGCCCTCACGCGAATGTTCGTGGGCGTGTCCTCCGGCGTTGTGACCGACAGCGTGTCGCCGTCGAGAATCAACAACTGCAGCGGCAGGTTGGTGATGCCGTCCACCCAGCCCAGATCGGCGCCGTTTGAAGAGTTGGAATCCTTCGAGTATTTCCACACGGCCAGATGCGATCCCGGACCCATGCCGCGGGTCACGTTGGTCCAATCCGCGAAACCGAAAATGCGGGCCTGCTCCACTCCATCGAGATAGAAGGCCAGAAAGTCGGTGTTGGGGTCCATCTCGCAATCCACGCGCCACCAGAAAGAGAGGTCAATGGGACCTTCAAGCATCGCCCCGAACCACGATTCCTTGCCGTCGGGCAGACCGGCATAGCTCTGCGCAACGTCGCCGTCACCTCCCGGTCTCAGCGGCGCGGTCTGGCGGGACCACGGGTACTCGCCTCCGAACCAGTTCGTATCCAGGTCCACGGCCTTCCACAGCGAGGGATCGACGGCGTCCACCGGCCTGGCGCTGACGCGGAAGAAGCGGATGGACGGCGAGACCGAGACGCTCTCCGTCACGAGGCTGCGGGCCGGCTGGTACCCGCTGTAGTTCGTGGTCCAGCCGGAAACGAGGCTTGAAGACTCGGACACGTAGTACGTGGCGTTGGAGGAAAAGTCGTTGGTCCAGGCAAGGCTTCCCGCACCGGTGAAATCGAGGATCTTGACCTGCGCGGCGCCGGATGGGCGCGCCGCGCCCCAAGCGCAGGCAATGAGCGATACCGCAGCGAGAACTGTCTTTTTTCGCATTTTCCGGTCCGCCTTCATGCTCCTCATGAGCTACCGCAAGCTAACAAACAGTCTATCATATCCTTCGCCTGCAACAAGCGCCTTCTTCAACGTACTTGCTCATCCATCTCCCGTCCCGGTAACCGGTCAGTTATGCAGGGAGGCGAGGTAGGGCGGACCGTCCCGTCACTTTGGCCTTGCGCAACGCATTGGCTTAGTGTGCAATGTGCCGCATTCCATCTGCCGCGGGAGGATTCTGGCGCCTATGAGATGGTCGGACACGCTTATACCCACGCTGCGCGACGCGCCGCAGGAAGCCGAGATACCGAGCCACAAGCTCATGCTCCGGGCGGGCCTCATGCGCCGGCTGGCGGGCGGCCTTTACACGTTTCTGCCGCTGGGCCTGCGCGCCCTGCGCAAGCTGGAGGCCATCGTGCGCGAAGAGATGGACCGCGCCGGCGCGCTGGAAGTGCTCATGCCGGCCGCGCAGCCGCGCGAACTGTGGGACCGCTCCGGGCGCTACGCCGTGATGGGCGAGCTGATGTATCACGTCACCGACCGCCAGAAACGCGAGATGGTGCTCGGCCCCACGCACGAGGAGGTCATCACCGATCTGGCCTCGCGCGAAATCAGCTCCTACCGCCAGCTTCCCAAGACGTTCTACCAGATCCAGACCAAGTTCCGCGACGAAATCCGCCCGCGTTTCGGGCTGATGCGCGCCCGCGAGTTCATCATGAAGGACGCCTACAGCTTCGACACCGCCTGGGACGCGGCCGACCGCAGCTACCAGGCCATGTACGACGCCTACGCGCGCATCTTTGCGCGCTGCGGCCTGCGGACGCGGGTCGTGGAGGCCGACACCGGCGCCATGGGCGGCAAGTGGTCGCACGAGTTCATGGTCCCTTCCGAGTTCGGCGAGGACGGCATCGTGGAGTGCGAGGCGTGCGGCTACGCGGCCAACCTGGAACGCGCCGAGCGCGCCGCCCCGGCGTTCGACCGGCCCGGCGGCGGCGGCGCGCCGCCGCCCGAGGAGGTTGCCACGCCGGGCCGCTCCACCATCGAAGACGTGTCGCAATTCCTGGGCTGCGCCCCGGAACGGCTGATCAAGACAATCATCTACGTCGTCGACGGCAAAACCGTCGCCGTGTGCTGCGCCGGCGACCGCGAGGTGAACGAAAGCAAGCTCCGGCGCGCGCTGGAAGCTTCCGTCGTCGAGATGGCCGACGAGGCCGCCATCCGACGCGTTACCGGCGCGCGCGTGGGATTCGCCGGCCCCTGGGGGCTGTCGATCCCGGTCTACGCCGACCTCGGCCTGGACGGCGCCGCCGACTACGCCGCGGGCGCCAACAGGGATGACGCCCACCTCCGGCACGTCGTTCTCGACCGCGACGCCAGGATCGCCGCGCGCCACGATCTCTGCGTCGCGCGCGGGGGCGATCCGTGCCCGCGCTGTTCCGGCGCGCTGCGCGAGCGGCGCGGCATCGAGGTCGGCCACGTCTTCAAGCTCGGCACGAAGTACAGCGACAGCTTCGGCGCGACCTTTCTCGACGAGGCGGGCGCGGCCCGGCCGCTCGTCATGGGCTGCTACGGAATCGGCGTCACGCGCACGCTCCAGGCCGTCGTCGAGCAGTGCCGCGACGACAAGGGCATTATCTGGCCCCTTTCCGTGGCGCCCTACCGGGTGGCTCTGCTCGTGCTGAATCCCGGCGACGGCGGCGCCGGCGAGGCGGCCGGGCGCCTCGCCGCGGATCTGGAGGCCCGCGGCATCGACGTGCTGCTCGACGACCGCGACGAAAGGGCCGGCGTGAAGTTCAACGACGCGGACCTGCTCGGCCTGCCGCTGCGCGTGGTCGTCAGCGCGCGCGGCCTTGCCGCCGGAAAGATCGAAATCAAGCCGCGCGCCGGAAAGGAGGTCGCACAGGCGCCGCTGGAAGGCGCCGCGGATCGCATCGCGGCCATGTGCGGGGAGTGAGGAGATGGTTCAGGGGTCAGGGGTCAGGGGTCAGGGAACGGAGTTCAGGGAACCGGAGGAAGGAGCAACAAGGAGGCAGCCATGACAAAACGGGAACTGGTGCTCAGGATTACGGAGGAAACGGGGATCCCGCAGCAGGACGTCTACGCGGTGATCCAGAAGACGCTGGACTACATCACGGAGGCGCTCGTCGCCGGCGACCACATCGAGTTCCGCGATTTCGGCGTGTTTGAGATCCACAAGCGCCGCCCGCGCATCGGGCGCAATCCCAAGAAGCCCGACCAGGTCGTGCGCATACCCGCGCGCAAGGTCGTCAAGTTCAAGGCCGGCAAGCGCATGAAGGAGCTCGTGCTCGCGTCCGGAAAGTGAAATGACGGGAACGCAGGCAGGCTCCGGTTCCGGGTTCGCGGCGCCGCGGGGAATGCGGGACTTCTATCCCGAGGACATGCTCCCGCGGGAGCGCATTTTCGGCGCCTGGCGCGCGGCCGCGCGCCTTTACGGGTTCGTCCCCTACGACGCCTGCGTGATCGAAACGCTCGATCTGCTCAAGCGCAAGGCCGGCGAAGAGATCGTCGAGCAGATCTACGCTTTCACGGACAAGTCGGGCCGCAGCCTGGCGCTGCGGCCCGAGATGACGCCCACGCTGGCCCGCATGATTGCGGCGCGGCAGAGCAGCCTGGCGCTGCCCCTCAAGTGGTTCGCCATCGCCCAGTGCTTCCGCTACGAGCGCATGTCCAAGGGGCGCAGGCGCGAGCACTACCAGTGGAACCTCGACGTCGTCGGCGAACCGTCGGTCGGCGCCGAACTGGAGGTCGTGGCCGCGGCGGCGCACGCGCTGCGCGCGCTGGGGTTCGCGGACGCCGATTTCAAGGTCCACTTCAGCAGCCGGGCGCTGCTGGCCGACGTCATGACCCGCCTCGACGTTCCGCCGGAGCGCCACGCCGCCGCGTTCCTCGCGCTGGACAAGCGCGACAAGATCGGCGAGGACGCGACCCGCGCCATGCTGGGCGAGGCCGGGCTCGGCGCGGCGGCCTCCGCCGCGCTGCTGGGGCTGTTCGGCGGGGCCGCGCTGGACGACGTGGCCGGATTCCTGCGCGGCGATTCGGACGCGCTGGCCGGCCTGCGCGAGTTCGCGGGCCTGGGCGCGGCCTACGGGCTGGGCGACGCGCTGCGCTTCGACCTTTCGGTGGTGCGGGGCCTGGCCTACTACACCGGCATCGTTTTCGAGGCCTATGACGCCGCGCGCCGCTTCCGGGCCATTTTCGGCGGCGGCCGCTACGACAACCTCCTCGGGGAGCTCGGCGGACAGCCGGCGACCGGCGTGGGCCTCGGATTCGGAGACGTGGTTGTCGCCGAGATAATGGCCGAGCGTCCCGCGGGCGCCTCCGCCCCGGCGCCGGCCGGAACCGCGATCGGCTACATGGAGCCGGACCAGCGCAAAGCCGCCATGCGCCTCGCCGCCCGTATCAGGCAGTCGGGCGAACCCGCGGACCTGGCCCTGCGCCCCGAGAAGGCGCGGGCGTTCTTCTCGCGCGCCAACCGCGGATGCTTTGCCCGCGCCGCCTACGTGGGGCCGGACGACGTGGCC
Organism: Lentisphaerota bacterium; assembly: GCA_016873635.1. Classification (GTDB taxonomy): domain Bacteria; phylum Verrucomicrobiota; class Kiritimatiellia; order UBA8416; family VGWJ01; genus VGWJ01. The sequence continues at coordinate 51,311 of VGWJ01000008.1, forward strand.
GCGGGCGCGGTGAGGGTGAAGGACCTGTCGAAAGGAACGGAATCCTCGGAGCGCATCGAAGCGGGCTGACGCCCGGCGCGGAAGCGGGAAGCTCAGGAAACGCGGAAGATCAGGAACTCAAGAGGAATCAGGAACTCAGGAAAAATCAGGAACTCAGGAAAGGTTGCCTATGGGGATCCAGATCACATGCCCTCTTTTCCTGAGTTCCAGATCACATTCCCTCTCTTCCTGAGTCCCGGATCAGGTCCAGCTTCAGGTGCAGCTCGCGCAGCTGGCGCTCCGAAACCGTGGAAGGCGCGTTCATCATCAGGTCCTGGGCCCGCTGGTTCATCGGGAAAGCGATCACCTCGCGGATGTTCGTCTCGCCCGCCAGCAGCATCACGATGCGGTCGATGCCCGGCGCGATGCCGCCGTGCGGCGGCGCGCCGTGCCGGAAGGCGCTGAGCATGAACCCGAAGCGCTCTTCCACCTCGCCGCGCGAGTACCCGGCGATCTCGAACGCCTTGAGCATGATCTCCGGGCTGTGGTTGCGGATCGCGCCGCTCGACAGCTCCACGCCGTTGCACACGATGTCGTACTGAAACGCCGTCACGCCGAGCGGGTCACCGCTTTCCAGCGCGGCCATCCCGCCCTGCGGCATGGAGAAGGGATTGTGCGAGAACGCGATCCGGCCCAGGGTTTCGTCGAACTCGAACATCGGAAAGTCCACGACCCATCCGAAGCGGAACGCCTTCTTCTCGAAGAGATCCAGGTCGCGCGCGAGCCTGACGCGCACGTCGCCGCCGATCGCCGCGGCCCGCGCCGGCGCGTCGGCCACGAAGAAAATGACGTCGCCGTCCCCCACCCCGCAGCGCGCGGCCAGGCCGGAGCGGTCCGCCTCCGACAGGAACTTGGCCAGCGGCCCCTTGACGCCGCCCCCGGACCACACCAGGTAGGCCAGCCCGCCCGCGCCGCGCTCCACGGCGAACTCCACCATGCGGTCGAAGAAGCTGCGCGGGCGGTCGGCGATGCCGCGCACCGGTATGGCGCGCACCGCGCCGCTCTTTTCGACGACCGACCGGAAGGCGTTGAAACCCGATCCGCGGAACATCTCCGTGACGTCGGCCATCTCGATGGGAATGCGCAGGTCCGGCTTGTCCGTGCCGTACTTGACCATGGCTTCCCGGTAGGGAATGCGCCGGAACGGCGTCTCGTCCACCGTCCAGTCCGAGAATTCGCGGAACACGCCCGCGATAACGTCTTCGACCACGGCGAAGACGTCCTCCTGCGTCACGAACGACATCTCGATGTCCAGCTGGTAGAACTCGCCGGGCGAACGGTCGGCCCGGGCGTCCTCGTCGCGGAAACAGGGGGCCACCTGGAAGTAGCGGTCCATGCCGCCGATCATGAGCAGTTGCTTGAAGAGCTGCGGGGCCTGCGGCAGGGCGTAGAACTTGCCCGGATGGACGCGGCTGGGGACGAGGTAGTCCCGCGCGCCCTCCGGCGAGCTGCAGGTCAGGATGGGCGTCTGGAACTCGCGGAAGCCGTGCGCGGTCATGCGCCGGCGCAGGGAAGCCACGACGTCCGCGCGCAGCGCGATCTTGCGCTGCATCTCCTCGCGGCGCAGGTCGAGATAGCGGTATTTCAGGCGCAGGTCCTCGGGCCCCGGGTCGTCGCCGGCCAGGTACAGGGGCAGCGGGTCGGCCGCGGATTCCACGGCGAGCTGCTCGGCCAGCAGCTCCACTTCGCCCGTGGGCAGCGACGGATTGACCGTGTCGGCCGAGCGGGGCTCAACCAGGCCGGTGACCGTGATCACGCTTTCCGGGCGCAGCCCGCGGCAGGTCTCGAAGAAATCCCGGTCGGGCTGGACCACGACCTGCGTAATGCCGTAGTGGTCGCGCAGATCGATAAACAGCAGGCTGCCGTGGTCGCGCTTGCGGAACACCCAGCCCGAAAGCCTGGACTTCCGGCCGGCATGTCCGGCGCGCAATTCGCCGCAGGTATGGCTTCGAAAGGGATGCATGGTTCAGTCCTTGATAACCACCGGGGTTCCCCGCGGGACAAACGTGAACAGCTCTTCCACGTCGCCGTTGCGCATGCGCACGCACCCCGCGCTTTCCGACTTGCCGATGGAGGCGTCGTCCCAGGTGCCGTGGATCCCGTAGCCCCGCGCATCCGCCGTGCCGCCCGTGGCGCGCAGGCTCATCCAGCGCGTGCCCAGGATGTTGTCGGGATGGCCGAAAGGCACTTCCCGCCCCTCCGGCCACCATGTCGGGTTCTTCTCCTTGTCCACGATCTGGAACGTTCCCACGGGCGTCTTGCCGTCTTTGCCGCTGCCGATCGGGTAGCGCTTGAAGAACGCGCCGTTGAGGGTGACCAGCATGTCGTTCCGCGCGCGGCTGACGCCGAGCTCGAACTTCCCGCTGAGCACCCGCAGCGACTGTCCCATTCTGATCATGTTCGCGTTCGCGATCCCGTTGCCCTTCTGGATCAGTTCGCTGGTCGTCCCGTAGCGCCCGGCGATCGCATCCAGCGACTCGCCGCGCTGCACCGTGTGCGTGACTTTCTCCGGCATGGCATGCGGTCCGGATATGAGCTCCACGTTCACTTTGCCCAGGCGCCGCTCGATCTCCGCCGCGTTCCCCGCCGCGCCCGCCGCCAGGGCCGCCAGGTAGCAGCGCCGCGCCTCAGGCAGATTGCCCGCCGCCTCGTGCGCGCGCCCCTGATCGAGCAGCCGGCCGGAGCTCTCCGGCTTCGCGGGCGCGGCCGGCGCCGGCGGGGGGGGCGCCTGTCGGGGTGCGGGCGAAGAGGCGGAAATCGCGGCGGGGGCGGACGTCTCCCGGGTTTCCGCCGGGACCGGCGGGCGTTGCGGCCGCTGGCGATACCAGTACACGGCGGCCCCGGCCGCGAGCAGCACGGCCACAAGAATCCACGGCCTGCGCGAGGGCTCCTTGAAGCTGTCCAGATCCCCCGAGCGCATTGTTTACTGCGTGACCGGTTGCGTGGATGTGGTCGTGGGCTCCGGCGCCGGTTGCGCCGTTGTCACGGTGAGCGCCGTGCCGTGCGACCAGCCGCGAACCTGGCGAACCGACCCGCCCTGGATCCAGTTGCCCTCGAGAACAAACATCGTCCCCGATTCGTCGATGGAATACTCCCGCGAATAGCTCTCGGAACGCGTGCGCGTTTCCGTTTCCGAGTCGGTCCTGTTCTGCGTATCGGTCTCGCTTTCCGTGGACGTTCCGGAAGAGGTGGTGGTCGTCGTCACGGTCGTGTCGCCCCGCGTCGTTTCCGTGACGACGGTTGTCGTGGCGTCATCCGTTGTCGTCTCGTCGCCGGTTTCGCCCTTGGTCGAATCCTCGCTTTGGGTATCGTCCCTGGTGTGCGAGATCGCAAGCGTCTCGCCCTCGACGTCCCTGACCGCCACGGCGCGCACGATGCCGATGAAGCGCACGTCGCCGCCCTCGAAGGACACCTGGGCCTGCAGGATATCGGCGCCGGCCGGATATTTGCCGCTCACATCCGGCGATCCGATGACGCCGGGCGAGCCGACCGTTCCCAGATAGTAGTTGTTCGCGTTGTCCAGCACCTCGATCGTGTTGCCCGTCTGCGTGACGATCAGGCGCGTGATGCCCGTCCCGCACACTACGGCGCCGTCGCCGCCGCACGCGCCGCCGCCCGAGAGCTTCTCGGGCTTGAATTCCGTATATATGCCCGAGAAGTTCACGGATGCGCCGCCGCCGTGGCTGGTGTTGAAGCTGTCGGCCTGTTCCCATTCGCACCCGGCCGCCAGCGCCAGGGCCGTCAATGCCGTCGTGAAAATCCGCCGTCCTGCAGTTCTCATTGCTCTGCCTCCATGCCCTCGGCCGGACCTCAAACCCGTATCCGGCCCGCAATCCCGTTCCCCGCCTCCCCGCGATCGGGGGGCGCGGGCCATCTTTGTACGCCCGTCTCCGGCCGCATTCAAGCGCCAAAGCGCGCCCCGCGCTACAGTCCGTTCATCCCCTTGAATACTATCCGATACATCCGGGCGGGCTCAATCTCGGAATCCCAGTCCACGTAGCCGGCCGTTTCGTCTTCGGCGATCACCGTGGCGATCGGCGTCCAGGCATCCGCCGTCGGCAGCGACTGGGGCGTCGCGCACTGCACTTCGTAGATCCCGCCAACCATGGCGTTCCACGAGATCAGGGCCGGACTGTTGATCGAGATGCCCAGCACGATCTCGTTCACGGTCAACGCGGGGAGCCTGACGCGCCACGTTCCGTCGCCCGACGGAACCAGGCCCACCGGCCAGCTCCCGTCGCCCGTGGCCACGCGGTACTCGCCCGCCGGCAGCAGCTCGAAGACGTACACGCCGTTGTTCGGCGTGTAGCGCTGCATCAGGTTGGTGCCTACCGCGCCCAGCAGGTAGACGTCGCCGGCGTCCAGGTAGGTCCCCGAGATCTCGCCGCCCTGCATGATGGCCACGTCGTCGATGTACCATCCGCCGGCGCGGCCCTGCCCGTCGGAGGTCAGCATGAACTTCAGGTAGACGTTGGTTTCCGTCACGGTGATAGGGGCGATCACGCGCCGCCATTCGCCCGTGGTGTTCGCGAAGCTGTTGCGCCGCGACACGATGGTGATCGGCGGCCGCGGCGGCGCGGTTCCGCCCGTGCGCTGCAGGATATCGGCCTGCGTGCCGGGACGCACCATCTCGACCGATACCCAGTCGTTGTCGTCCGCCAGGTCAAGCCACTCGTGGAACACCAGGAACCAGCGGTTCGTGTTGGGTATGGGCGAGGAATCCGGCAGCCACCTGTAGGTGTAGCTCGGAGGCACGTCGAAACTCAGCAGCGGCGAGTAGAGATCCATGATCGCGTTGTTCTCGTACGAGCCGTCCAGGTCGGTCCCGTAGCACCACCGTCCCGAGTGGGCTTTCCGCGGCGCCATGTTGTCGCCCGTTCCCGCGGGGGAGCCGAGCTCCCATTCGTCGCGCGGATCGTCGGGCGGGAAAGCCCCGAACCGGTGCCACCACAGCTCGATCGACTGCGCATATATGCCCTGGAACCCGGTCTCGATCCACTCGTTCGGCGGCGTGGGCGGCGGCGTGCGGCGGCCCTCTCCGGGATGCCCGGCGTAGATGGCCTCAAAAAACTCGGCGTTAATGCCCGTGTGCGGGTGATAGGCCGACTCGAAGTCCGCGATGAAGTTGAGCCGCATTGGCCCAGCTCCGGGAACATACGTCATCCCGCCCAGCTTCCGGTAGTTGTACGGAACCTTCTCCGGGGCCGTGGTGTTCATGGCCGCGCTGGCGATGACCAGGCCGTTGGCGCGCGGGTCCCGTCCCGCGGCCGGTCCGCCCAGCGCCATTTCCTTGCCGTCCTCAACCCAGTCGCCGTCCGTGTCCTCGGCCGTCGGCAGCGTCCCGCAGCGGCCGCCGAACATCAGCATGACCGGGGGGCCGCCGTAGTCGTCGCCCACGAACGGGTAGGCCCGGGCCACCGGCGACGGGCGCAGGTTGAAGGGATGCGCCATTTCGCCGCTGGGTTCCGTCAGGATCCACCGCCATCCGTCGGAAACCACCGCGCTGATCTCGTTGGTGTCGCCCACGTAGGCCACGCCGGCTTCCTGCAGGATCCAGGTGTCGTTGAAATAGCGCTTGCCGTCGGTCCCGCCGAACACGGCCGGAATCCCGCCGGCATATGTTCCGAAGGCCATGCCTCCGCGCGGCGGCGGCTTGTCGATGGTGTAGACCGGCGGAATGCGACCGGTGTCGGCGAAGACGTCGATCTGGGTCCAGTCGAAGCCGTCCCAGTGCCACAGGTCGTTGAGCGGCTTGTTGTTCCGGTCGAACCCGCCGAATACGAGCATGCCCGTGGCCCCTTCCGCCATGCCGTGGCCCCAGCGCGCCGGCGGCCGGTGCAGGGGGTAGATCTGGGTCCAGCTAAGCGCGGTCGCCGAAACCCAGGTGTCGTCCAGGACGCGGTTGCCGTCCACGCCGCCGAACAGGGTCCACAGCTCGTTGAAGTTGTCGTATTCCATGGCCGCGGACTTGCGCCGGTGCGGCGTGGGCAGAGGGAAGAGCGGAACCCAGATCTCGCTGGCCGGCCGCCACCAGCGCGGCTCCGCGATGGTGATGCGCAGCCGCGCGGAGTCGTGCCAGAAGCTCAGGACGCCGGGCGAATTGGTCAGGCCCACGAAAACGAAGCCCATGTTTCCGCCCAGCTCCCATTCCGCGGGGGGCGGCGCGCTGCCGTCCACGGCTTCGAACATCTCGCGCACGGCCGCGGTCACGTCGATGAACACCGCATCGCCGACTTCCGCGGGCGGAATGGTCACCACGACGGACGTCGTGTTGAATACCCATTCCGGATCGAGCGGCTTGGTGATGTACCGCACGCACGGCGGGTTGGTGGCGTAGTCGGTCGGCGAGGTCAGCAGCGCATGCTCCTGCGGCTCCTCCGCGGACACGCCCTTCTCGTCCCGGCTGAGTTCGCCGACGACCAGAACTTCGAACTCGTTGGTGCGCCGCGTCGCGGCCGTCAGTTGCAGGACCGCGATGACGCTGTCCGGCGAGGCGTAGTCGTACCGCGTATTCAGCACGGGGCCGATGTTGACGCCGGTGTAGTAGACGTCGTTGGAGGCCGGACCGGCGGCGCCCAGCATGACGCGCTGATTCGCCGAGACCGGAATGATCGGCAGGGCCAGGCGGTTGGTCTGGTAGGCATCGGCCCGCGAGCCCCACTGGTAGACGATCTCGGTGGTGTCGTCGCGCGGAATGTAGTAGGGGTTGTAGTGCAATCTCACCGAGCCCCCCTGGTAGTCTTCCGCGTAGTCGTGCGGCAGCCCGCCCTCGTACGCGTATTTCGGGCCCAGCGTATCGTCCAGATGCCATCCCGTGATGAACGAGGTCCGGCTGCTGTTGTCTCTGCCCGCTTCGCCCCAGATGGCCAGCGGTTCGGTGCCCTGGTCGCCGTCATAGTACAGGTATCCCGGCATCGAGCCGGGGCGGGGCCGGCCCACCAGGTCCACGGGGGCCGGTGACCGACCGTACCCGATCCCGGAGTTCAGCTCCAGCCGCGACGCCACCATGATGCCGTCCGACGCCGTCGGCAGGGCGCGGAATCCGTAGGCCAGGCCCTCGAGCACGCCGACCCGCTGCAGGTCCCACATCGCAAGCTGCTTGATCTCCCAGATTTCGTCGAAGAACTCCGCGCCGTCGCGGCCGCCGAAGATCATGAAAGTGTTGCAGCCGAGCAGGTGCTGGTCCCTGACGGCGTTGCCGTAGACCAGGCCGCCGACGTACGTGCCGGGCCCGCCCCGGCCGTCGTCGTCGATGATGTTGAATACGGACTGGCCCGCGCCGCCGCCCCAGCGCCGCGACGGGGTCATGGCATTCGTGCTTGTGATCGGCGAGATCAGGCTCGGGTCCTGGCCGTCCACCCTGTCGTTATGGAAGACGAACCGGTCGAAGCGCATGCCGTACGAGCGCCCTGAGATCGAGATCGTGTGCACCCCCTCGGTGAGGGGCACGATCACGTCCATGAGATAGCCGCGCGGCCGGTCGGCCGTGGCCCCGTACACCTGCCTGGTGTACCAGTTCCAGGCCCCGCCGCGACCGCCGCCGCCGTCCGGGGTGTCGGAAGTCAGCTTGCGCCACTGGCCGCTGTCGACCCGCAGCCAGTAGCTGTGATTATCGTAAGGGTCGTAGGGGTCGACGAATCCCATGTCGTAATAGGTGCGCGCGATGAACCGGTAGGCCCCCGCCTGTTCCACGTTGATGCGGTACAGCAGAAGTTGATCCGGGTCGTCGGGAACGTCGAACGGAGACGGCGCGCCGTCTAAGAACGGCGCGCTGGCGAAGCCGTGGTATTCCAGGTACGTCGTCGGACCGTCCGTGCCCTGGCTCCACAGCGTCGGAATGATGCGGTTCTTCACCGCCTCGCCCGGGTTGTCGTAGGGCACGTTTTCGAACTCGACCACGACGTAGCCGTTGCCCGCTTCGTCGTACGTATCGGCATAGAGGACGTCCCGGTCGGGGAAGATCCTCACCCAGGCCGTCAGGCCGCCGATCGGCCGCACCAGGGCCCACAAGTCGTTCAGGGCCCGGTCCAGGTGGTCGGGCGAACCGAGGAACGTGTTGACTTCGCGCAGTTCGGCGCCGGGCAGCTCGCCGTCGTAGATGCCGTCGCCGTCCGTGTCCTGGTCCACGGGATGGGTGCGGTGCAGCTTGATTTCCTCGCCGTCGACCAGGGTGTCTTCGTCCGTGTCGGGATACCACGGGTGCAGGCTGCCCACAATGGCGTTCGGATTCGCGTCCGCATCGAGCACGAAGCGGTAGTTGTACTCGTTGATGTTCTCCACGCCGTCCTCGTCGAGGTCGTTGTACCGCCACAGCGCCCAGTAGCGCAGGACTTCCCCGAGACCCAGCTCCTCGGGGGCGGGAATCGGGTCGCGCGGATGCAGCCCGTGCCACGCCTCCCAGCCGTCGGGCATGCCGTCGCCGTCCGAGTCGGCGTTGAACGGCTCGGTGGGATAGTCCCAGATGATCTCGACGCTCACGTAGCCCACGACGGGCGATTCGAGCACGCCCGGCCCCGGCGGCGAAGCGATCGGGTGATAGAGGTGGAACCGGTCATACGAGGCGTTGGTCAGCCCGCCGCGGATCTCGATCGTGTGCCGGCCGGGGAGCAGAGTATAGGTGTTGGGCACCGGAACGCCGTTCGTATACTGCGCCGTGGTGTAGACCCAGGACGTGACCGAGCCCGACGACACGGTCCAACGCCACTCGCTGTCGGGGCCGTCCACGCGCACCCAGCAGGCGTTCTCCACGCCGGGGTTGGCGTTCTGGTGCCGATGCCGCAGTTGGAACGTGTACGTGCCGGCCAGGCGCGTATCGATATAGTACGGGTTGTTGACAAACGGCACGTAGGGCTCGGCGGTAACGGAAGGGCCGCGGTAGGTCCGATAGGCCGTGCCGCGGTAGTCGGGATACGCGGTTTCGGTCTGCCACGAGTCCCACTGCGGGATGGATTCCATTTCCACGACCACGACTCCGCCCGTCTCACCGAACACCGGAATCTCGCCCAGGAACATGCCGGGCGTCAGGCCGAGGCGGCCGTCGCGCACGAGCCATTCCTCGTAGTTGGTCAGGCCGTCGCCGTCCGGATCCTCGTCCGCGTCCTCGGGGTCGGAGGGATTGAGCCGCAGCCCGACGGGACGGATGTTGCCCATGGCGTCCATGACTTCGAAACCGTCGGGCATGCCGTCGCCGTCGGTGTCCCAGTCCGTGGGGCCGTCCACGAAGCCGTCCTGGTCCATGTCCCCGCCGTTCCAGTCGGGGAAGAAGCCGCGATCGAGGCCGTTGCCCGCGTCAAGGTCGGTGTCGACCACTTCCTGGCCGTCCATCAGGCCGTCCAGGTCGGTGTCCTGGAGGGTGGGGTCGGTCCAGTAGACGTAGACTTCCAGGCCGTCCTGGATCATGTCCATGTCCGTGTCCGGATTGCGCGGATCGGTGTCGGACTGCCATTCCTCCAGGTTGGGCAGGGTGTCGCCGTCGGGATCGTCGTGGGCGTCCGCCGGATTGCGCGGATCGAGCGAGAACTGACGCTCCCAACCGTCGGGCATGTGGTCCTTGTCGGTGTCCTGGTCGTCGGGCCGGGTCCAGTCGTTGGTGTTGGCCGTCTCGTCCGCGCCCTCGAACTCCCTGATATTGACCAGCCCGTCAAAGTCCGGATCCGATTCGCGCTCGCCGCGGTTGAGCGGGTTGAGGCCGACGTCGCTGTACTCGACGATGGGCGGGTCGGCGCCGAATATGTTGGTGCGCGGGATCCCGACCGTACGATAGCTGAACCAGTGCTCCCAGCCGTCCCACATGCCGTCGCCGTCGCTGTCGGCGCGGTTGGGGTAGGTATCCCCGAAGACAATCGTGCCGGGCAGGTAGGATGCGTCGGGGATGGCCTCAGACGGGCCGAAGGTCGGCAGCGAGTAGAACACGATCGGCGTGTCGAAGCGGTCGTGCATCCACATCACGCCGGTCGGCATGACCTGGTCGCCCTGGATCGAGAGGCGCACGTTGCCCGGCGTGAAATCGCCCGTCACCGGGAAGGCGGAGACGCCTTCCAGGAACCGGCCCCGGAACCAGACCCCGATGCCGGAGTCCGGCAGCGTGGCGTTGGTGGCCAGCGTGCTTATGGCGTAGGTGTTGGTCCGGTAGTCGTAGTTCAGTTCCTCGCCGTCGGTCAGCTCGTCGTCGTCCGTGTCCGGATCGAACAGGCCCATGCGCACGCCGTGCTGCAGGAACGCCTCCCATTCCACGATGCTGGCCAGGCCGTCGCCGTCGGGATCGTCGCGGCCGCTGTACTTGAAGACGTTGGTGTAGCTTTCCATCTCGAGCGCGTCGCCCACGTCGTCGTAGTCGCCGTCCGCTTCGTGCATCCGGTAGATCACCTGGGGCGTGCCGCCGGTGTAGACGCCCACCGCCTGCGGGGCGCCGTAGCGGTAGCCGTCCTTGTTGCACGTGACCCAGTGCGCGCCGATCACGAGGTTGGAGACCGTCACCGGCGTGCCCAGGTACGGGCCGACCACTTCGTTGGAGGCCAGCGGCAGGCCGTCCAGGTACACCGTGGCGTTGGTGATCTCGTTGCCGAACACGTCCTGGGCCCGGACCAGGAGCCGGCCCAGCGAGGCCTCGGTCTCGGAGGCCGGGAACCAGACGATGCCGCGCTCGGTCACGGGGATGGTGATTTCCTTGGGCGCCACCCGCCGGTCCGTCGCGTTGCTGGCGACCAGGTGAACGAGGTGATCGCCCGTGAGCACGTCGAACCGCACGGGATGGAAGTTGCCCGGCGTCGCCACGCCCGTGTCGGCGCCGTCCAGCCAGATGCGGTAGCCGCCCACCTCGGCGCGCACGTCGAGCTGCACGGGCGCCTGGTTGGTGCGCAGCGTGACGACGGACATCTCGCCGCCGCGCACGGGCAGCTTCACGCGCGAGACCAGCGGCATGTCCGGCCAGCCCGGACGGAACCAGAGCTGGTGGTCGCCCGGCGAGGCGTTGTCGATGAGGGCCGGCGCGACGGGGTTGCTGTAGTAGTCGGGCTCCGGCCAGTTCTTGCCGCCGGCCAGGTTCGTGGTCGTGTAGGCCCGCCAGTGGTCGTTGGAACCGCCCGGCGCGTTGGTGCCGCCGTCCCACACGAACGCGTTGGTTACGTATTGCCCGACGTACACGCGGGTCGGCCGGTTGGTGAACAGCACCCCGATGCGCCCCAGGTTCGCGCCGCCGCCGATCTCGAAGTCGGCGCGCTGGAAGGCCCTGTGGTCCAGAAGCGCGAGGCGGCCGTTGGTCGCCTCGCTGAGGTTGTAGACTCCGGCGTTGATTTGCTGTCCGAACGCCTCCCAGAAGTTGGCGTTGGTGTAGAGCACGCCGTTCCAGAACTCCGGCCGGAACCCGGAAGCCTCGGCCTTGACCTGGTAATGCCCCAGCGGCAACCCTTCGATGCGGTAGCGGCCGGACTTGTCCGCCACGCCGAAGGCGAACACCGCGCCGGGGTATTCGTAGGCGTGGCCGTGCACGACGTTGGTCATCGTGCGGCCGATGGCCATCACGCGGGCATCCCGGATCGGCGCGCCGTTGAGGTCGCGCACGAAGCCTTCGACGTACGTGCCGGCGTAGACCTTGATGTCGTCGACCCACCAGCCGCGGAACTGGTTGTTGATGGTGTTCTCGCACTCGAACTTGAACATCAACTGGACGTTCGTGCCGAGAGAAAGCTCCGGCGCGGACAGGTCGGCCACGCGATGCACCCATCCGGAGCTTACGCCGGAGACGTCGGGCCGCACCGCGAGCCAGGTGTCGCGCGTCAGCTCCGAACGGGCGAAGACTTCGCACATGTCCCATCCGGCCTCGGTTTCGTAGTACTCGTTCCAGGAGACGTACAGGTTGACCACGCGGTTCGAGTTCGCGTTGAAGACCGGCGACACGAGTTCGCCCCTGACCCACTGTCCCTTCTGGAAATAGGTCGCGTTGAAGTTCGTGCCGTCCGCCACGTCGTTGGCGAAACGGAACGCGTGGTTCGTGCTGTGCTTGTACAGGACGTCGATCGGATACGCCGCGCCCGCCGGCGGGACCTGGGACCTGGGCTCGGTGCGCGTGCGATGCCACATGCTCCGGTACACGGACGTCAGCCAGTTCGTATGGGAGGGCGTCTCGCAGTCCTCGATCATGGGCCGGCCGCTGAGGTCGGGGAGGATGAACACGACCGGGTTGTTCGTGCCGACGTTGTTATAGCCGAGCTGCCACTCCATGCCGTCCGCAATGTCGTTGTCGTTGCCGTCCTGGTCGAGCGGATTGCCGTTCGCCGCCAGCTCCATGCTGTCGTCCAGGCCGTCCCCGTCGGTATCGGAGCTCCGGGGATGCGTGCCGAACACGAGGACTTCATCGCCGTCGGAGACGCCGTCCAGGTCCGTATCCGTGAAATTCGGGTCCGTGCCGTAGGCATGCTCCTGCCAGTTGGTCAGTCCGTCGCCGTCCAGGTCGCCGTAGCGGTCGGCCGGATTGCCGGGATCGAGCTGGTTGAAGGTTTCGTAGGCGTCGCCCATGCCGTCGCGGTCGCTGTCGCCGCGGGTCGGGTCGAGCCACCAGTTCGTGGGGTTGGCCCCGGCGGCAACGCTCCACTTGCCGGTGCCGGTGTGGTCGCGCCAGTAGGCGAATTCCTCGATATTGAGCAAGCCGTCGCCCTCGAGGTCGGAGTACGGCTTCTGGGCGGCCTTGCCGTCGGCCGCGTTGGTCGTGGACAGGTTGTCCGTCCCGTTGTCGAACGGGTTCATGGTCAGCGCGTTGGTGTGGGTCTGGTAGCCGGGATTGGCGCCCTGGTACAGCGCCACCAGCGGCGACACGGCGCCGTTGTTGGTGGAATAGTACCACTCCCAGCCGTCCCACATGCCGTCGCCGTCGGTATCGGCGATGACCGGGACGGTGCCGATGCGGTCTTCCTCGATCGCCGGCAGCCAGTCGCCGTCCGCGTCGCCCAGGAGGCTGTACGGACCGGCAAGGCGGATAACCTTGTTGCCGTCGATGAAGCCGCCGGAGTTCTCCGCGCGCACGCCCCAGTACCAGACCCGGTCCACGGGCATGTGGGGAACCACGGCCTGCGCGACGTTCGTGACGACGCCGAACTCGTTGCTGAACACCGCGGCGATCGCCGCCGCGTTGCCGGCGGGCGGGATATTGGTGTCGGCGGGGTCGTAGCCCGTCCCGGGCGTCCGGTAGAGGTGATACTTCATCGCCCCGGCCGGGTTGGGGTCGGGCACCTGGATCCAGGTCAGCGTCACGTGCCCGGTAGGCGTCAGTCCGGCCACGGACGACCCGACGGCCGAACGCAGCCCCGCAAAGCGCGGCGGCCCCGAATGACCCACCAGGCCGAAGGCCAGGGTCTCGAGCAGACCGTTCCGGAAGTTCATCACCGCCAAGGCGGGAGCCTCGTAAGGGCTGACTGCCATGTCGCAAAGCGTGTTCTGGGAACCGATCGTCACTGCTCCGGGTGGCGAATCCGCCCCGCCCGCGCCCAGCCACTGCGTACCGTTCCACACCTTGCACAGGATCTGGTTGGTCTCGCCGCTGCCGTACTGCCAGGAAACGAATACCTTGTTGTTGCGCCAGCCCACCATGGGGTTGAGCACCACGTCGTTCGTGGGGGCGGCAACGCCCGGATACGTCGCGGATCCGCCCAGGCCGCCGGTGTTCCACGTGGAGCCGTTGGACGAGTAAGCCAGCTTGATGGAACTGGACATTTCGGAAGGCGGTTTGGGCACTTCCTCCCACACGACGTAGATGCCGTTGGAGCTGTCGCAGGCCACGCGCGGATTGCCGGCGACGGCGCTGGTACCGAGGTCGGTCCCGACCTTGGCCCACGCGCTTCCGGTCCAGCGGTAGCACTTGACCCGGAACAGGCCGGTCACCAGTTCGCTCCAGACCAGCACGGGCCGGCCCCGCGCGTCGGTCGCCATGTCCAGGGAGCCGCGCGACACGGAATCGCCCGCCACGTCGACGCGGCCGCTGACAACCTGCGCCGCCGTGAGGCCCTGCCAGGCTCCGGCCGTCGGGTTCCACCGCTTGACGCGGATGTCTTCGGAGAAGTACGGCGACACGGTCCGCGCCGAGGGGTGGATGTAGGCCACCACGGGCCAGCCGTTGGACCAGATGCCCACCGACGGCTCGCGCGCGTCGTAGTCCGGCGTGTCGGAGGAGATGCCCAGATCCTGGAAAGAGCCGCCGAGCTGCTCCCACGTCACGCCGTTGAAGTAGCGCATGTAGATCGCGTCGGAATAGCTTTCGTCCCAGCTCACCTGCCGCCAGGCCACGAACACGTAGTCGTTGGAGCTGACGGCCACGGAGGGTTCGATCGAGTTCATGCCCGGGATAACCGACGCGGTGATCGCTTCTTTTTGCCAGTCTCCCATCGCATGACAATGCCACTTGTCGCGGAGCTGCTGCCACGTGCCGAACTGGCTGCCGTCGCCAAACGGCCCGAACCAGCGCCGCACGAAAACATCGTATATGTCGACCCCTTCTTGGACATGCCTGCCGGAATACACGACCACCGGCGCCCCGTCCTTGTGGAATGCCAGTTCAGCGGGGCTGTCCTGCCTGGCCCCCATGCTGCCGCCGATGCCGCTGGCGCCCTTCATGATCACCAGCGAGTAGGGCTGGCTGGGATTGGGCACCTGGAAGCCCCTGACGTAGACCTTGTACGTGCCCTGCCGGGTGTACGGGATGACGATGTTCTCGACGTTGTTGAAGCGGTCGCCGTAGAGAACGTAGTAGAATCCCACCGGATAGCTGGACGAGCCCCAGCCTCGCGGCCCCATCAGGTTGCCGACGTAGACGTTGCCGTCCGGCGCGACCACGTACAGGTCGAGGTCGTTGATCAGCACGTTGCCCACGCCCGGCGTGGCCGGATAGTCCGACCAGGCCAGCGTGATCCGCAGCCCGCCCTCATGTTCGAAGGGCACGAGGTAGTCGAAGGTGTTCTCCAGGCCCGTGCCGTCGATGGAGTTCATCTCGTTATGGAGTACCAGCTCGTCAGTGGAGCGCGAACTTGCGCCCTCAATCGAACGGAAAATGTCGGCGCGGCCCCATCCGTCGGCGATCTGCGGACGGGTCGGATCGAACTGTCCGTACCAGAACGGGTTCAGTTCCACCGCGCCGTTGACCAGCATGGCCTTGATCAGAGAAGGGGTGGGCGCTTCGCGATAGACGTTGGTGTACCACTGGTAGATCAGGGCTCCCAGGCCCGCAGTCAGCGGCGAGGCCATGGAAGTCCCGCACAACGCCGCGTAGTTCGTCCCCGTGTCCAGGTTGCCGTGACGGTAGTCGTAGTTCGGCATCCCCATAAAAGGCACCGTGTCGAAATTCACGTCCTTGCTCTGTATCGACACAACGTATGAACCCGGCGCCACGACGTCTGGCTTGACGCGGCCATCGGGCGTTGGTCCGCAGGAACTATAGCCGGCCACCTGCCAGTCGGAGTCCGTCATTTGCGTCGCACCCGGCAGGTTCTTTGCCAGCCGGCGCTGCTCCAGGGCGCCCACAGTGATCACGTTCTTGGCATTGCCCGGCCAGCACACCGTGCCCGCGGCGCCGCCCGAGCCGTCGTTGGCCCCGCCGCCCTCGTTGCCGGCGGCGAAAAAGACCGCAAAGTGCTGCCTTCCGCCCGTGTCGGGGTCGGCGTCGCGTACGACTTCGTCCCAGATCCTGGATTCGATGCTGTAGTCGAACGCGGCCGCGCCGACGGCATTCGGGTTGGCGCCCCAACTGTTGTTCATCAGCCGCGCGCCCTTGTTGTGGGCCGTCTTGCTCACATAGAGCGTATCGTTCCGTAGGGGGTCATCGCCCGCAGTGCCGATGAAGCCCTCGAACATCACCAGGCTGGCCTTGGGGGCGACGCCGGCGAAGTTGCGGTTGGTATAGGGCGCGGCGCCTGAGCCCGGCACGCGGATCACGTTTTCGGACCACGCCCCGTTGCCGAGAATGCTGCCGACGACGTGCGAGCCGTGGCCGCCGCTGTCGCCGATGATACCGTCGGCCGCGTAGAAGTTGGGCGCCATCTCGTAGTGCACGATGCGCGTGTTGTTGTTGGGATAGGAGGTGGCGTTGGTCGGGTTGAGCGAGAACCCCCTGTGCCAGACGTCCGCGCCCGAATCCATGACCGCGACGGTCACGCCATCGCCGTCAAGCCCGACTTGGGCGGCGTTGAAGCGCGAAGCGCCGGGTGCGCGCAGAGTCACCCTGGCGAGGTCGTTCAGCAGTTTCGGCGCCACGCGGGTCTGCACCCACTTGACCGATTCGCACCTGACCACCTGCGCCAGCAGGTCCGGCGAACAGGTCACGTTGGCCATGCGCTCGGCGTCCTTGCCGTCGTCAAGCGTCACCTTCGCGCCCAGCTTCTTCAGGTCGGCCGCGGGCTCTTCGTCGGGATCGGCCGGCGTGAACAGCAGCACGCTGTACCGGCCCTGCTCCACGACTTCGCGCGTCTCTTCATCCGGCGCGCCGGTCAGATACGCCTGCACGTCGGCGCTCATCTTGTAGAAGGGATGGAAGGGCTCGACGTAGCGCACCGCCGCCAGCGCGCGCACCCGCTCCAGCGTTTCCGCGTCGGCGGTGAGCGCGTAACCGCGGTTGGGGACATAGTGCTCGATCACGGCGCCCGCGGCCTCGATCTCGGACTTCAGCGCCGCGGACACGGGGTCGTTGAGCAGAACGATGTGCCGGATCGTGTCGGGGCTCGCGCGGAAAGCCTCGGGCACTTCGACCGAAGCGGCGCCGCCCTCGATCGCGGCCACGTCGATGATCGCGTTGCGCAGCACGATCACGGCCGGATCGCGGCGCAGGGCGGCCAGGGAACGGCCCGAATTGAACAGCACCCCGCGCGTATGCAGCTCGGCTTTCTCTTCCTCCGACATCGGCTCGGCCCACGTCGGAAGCGCTTTGGCGTCCCAATTCGCCTTGATCGTCTGGGAGGCGCCTGGGTCGGGTTGGCCGGAAGCCGCCACGGGCTGAGGCGCTCCGACGGAAGCGCCGGCCGCGGCGGGAGCCGCGGAAGGCGGCGCGTCGGGCGGCGCGGACACGGGATCGGCGTCCTGAGAAGCCGGAACGCCCGCGGCCGGCCCCGCCGCGCCCGCCGGCGACGCCGGGCCGGCGACGCCGCCTCCCCCCGGCGTCCGCCCGTGCATCACAAAGACCAGAGCCGCCGCGGCCGCCACGACCGCGACGATCAGCACTGCCAGCATCCTGCGCGGTTTCATGCTCATATTCTTTATCATCCCATCACTGCCGTCCGGTGACGGATTCCAGACAACACAGTTGATGTCTAATCTACCGCCATGCGATGTCTGTCCGCAAGAAAAACCCTTTCCTCAATGCTTGTCCGCGGCCGGCCTCCCTCCACCCTGGCCGGCGATCTTCAGGCCCTCGGCCCGGATGTCGTTCAACAGGAGTTGCTCCCGGTCCTTGAGCCGTGACAGCCGCTCGTAGGCCGCGCGGCGTTCCTCCTTGATGGCCTTCATCTCGGGTGTGGTCATCAGCATCTCGTTAAGTTGCCTGCGTTTCTCCACGGTTTTCCGCTCCAGCTCGACAATCTCTTCGTATATGGCCTTGGCCTGCGCGTTGGTGTAAACCACGTCGTGATTGAACCGGAAAAAACGCTTGTTGGCCTCATCCGCCGCTTTCCGCGCCTGCTCCATGTCCTCCCGCGTCCGCGCCAGCTCCGCCGTCAACACGTCGATGCGATTGGTCGCGCCCTCCACGACCGCGGCCGCCATGAACAGCCCGGCCGCCACGAGTCCGCCAAGCAGCGAACGGCGGCCCGCCGGCGCTTTCCCGCTTGCAGTTCCGTCGTTCATTGTCACAGCTTGATTCTAGGCCCTATCCCGCGGACGTTCAACGCGCGAATTGTCAAGAAACTGTACCCTCGCCGCCGCCGCGGCCATGGGCCCCCACCCTGTCGTCTGAAGCCTACCGTCCCTTCCCCGCAGAGGCCTTCCGCCGACACAACGTTACCACACAATAGAGAGAAAGCACCAGTCGTGCCAAATCCACGCCAATATGGAAAGAGGTCATAGAAGACAGCCGGCAACCACTAGATACTGGTGCGAGATGCACGCATTGACACTTGACACGAGGGCTTATGTGCGTGCATAATGCGCGCATCATGGTTGCTGAAGGTTTACTTGAGCCGCGGCTCAATCAGTACGTTGACCGGTACGTCACGACTGACGCGCCTCTTCACGACATTCTTGTTTCCGCGCCGGTTCCGCGCTCCCCGCTGGTGCAATCGTTGCTTTACATTGAAGAGTGTCTGGCCGGGCGACGCCTGGCCAAGAACGCCATAGACGCGGCGGAGCAGGTTCCGCTGAAGGGCAACGATCCCGAGCTGCTGGTGTTGATGCTCAGCCGCTGGGCCGAGCTGTCGTGCCGCATCGGCCGCCCCACGGAGGCGGAGGCCCTTGTCAACCGCGCCGCGTCGCTGATCGCCGACGGCACCCATCCCGTCATCCGGGCCGTCGCCACGTTCGTGGAGAGCGTGCTGGCCGACACCACCGGCAACAAGGCGCGCCGGGAGGCGCTGCTGGGCGAGATCATTGCGTCGCTGCCCGCGCATTCGCCGCGGCGCAAGTTCTACGTCATCGAGCTGGCCATGGCCCTCGCCCAGCAGGGCCGCGGCGTCGAGGCCCGCGACGCGCTGCGCGAGCTGGCCTGGCAGTGCAACGAACGGCTGGACATCGCCAACGTGCAGCTCGTGGAGTTCGTCGACGCCGTGGAAACGGGCCGCGCCCGCGAAGCGCTCCGCCTCATGCCGCGGATCGAAGGCGCGGCCCAGTTGCGGTTGCGGCGCGACACGTTGCCGGCATTTGTCCGGTACCGCGAAATCCTGCGCGTGCTGCAGGACGCCGGGGCCGCATCCGTCCCCGGCCCGGGGCCGGACCCGGCCGAGTCGACCGGCGCGCAGGTCGTGCGGCATCTGGCCCGGGGCAGGGCCGAGGAGGCCCTGCGGCTGGCGCGGCTGGACGCGGGCAAGGTGATGGGCTCCATCTTCGGCGCGGGCTTCTACTCCTTCAATCTCGTGCGGGCCGAGCTGGCCACCGGCGCCCCCGAGGGGGCGCGCCGCCTGCTGAACATGCGGCGCGGCCGCGGCAACCGGCACTACCTGGACGACCTGTTCTTCGCGCGCGCCGAATGGCTGGCCGGCAACCGCCGCGCCGCCGCCGCGCACTTCGCCGAGGTCCTGGACGCCGTGGAGCGCTACCGGGCGCGGGAACGTCTCGATTTCGAGCTGCGCCTCGCGCGCGAGCTCTCGCACAGCGACGTGATCGACCTGGTGCGGTCCGCCGAACGCGTGCGCCGGCGCGCCGCGCGCCCCCGGCCCGCCTACGCCGCGCCGCCCCCGGCGCCCGCGGCCGCGCCGGAAGCCGCCGCCGAGCCGCGCCGCAGGATCGACGTGGTGCTCGGCCGCAGCCCGGCCATGCGGGAAATACGCGAGACCATAACGCGCTTCGCGGATCTCGACGCCCCGCTGCTGATAACCGGCGAGACCGGCACGGGCAAGGACCTGGTCGCGCGCGCCCTGCACGAGAGCAGCTCCCGCCGCGAACACCCCTTCATTCCGGTCAACTGCGCCTCCATCACCGAAACGCTGCTTGAATCCGAGCTTTTCGGGCACGAGCGCGGCGCGTTCACGGGCGCGGAGAAGGCCAACAAGGGCCTGTTCGAGGAAGCCGGCCGCGGGACCATCCTCCTGGACGAGATCGGCGACATCTCGCCGCGCCTGCAACAGACGCTGCTGCGCGTGCTGGAGACCGGCGAAATCCGCGCCGTGGGCAGCGCCCGCAGCCGCCGCATCGACTGCCGGATTCTCGCCGCAACAAACGCCGACCTCGCCGCGCTGGCCGCCGAGGGCCGCTTCCGGCGCGACCTGCTGTTCCGGCTGCAGCGCCTGGTCGTCCATATCCCCGCCTTGCGCGAGCGGCCCGAGGATATCCTCCTGCTGGCGCGCCACTTTCTCGACGCGGGCCGCAGCCCCGGCGCGCACGCCGTCATGAACGCCGAACTGGAGCGCCTGATCCGCGGCTATGACTGGCCGGGAAACGTGCGCGAGCTGCGCAACGTGATCGAGCGCATGCGGCTGATGCACTCGGACAAGCTGTCCTACACCGACGCGGACCTCGACCTGAAATTCCGCGTCGCCCGCGCGCCCGGCGGCGAGGCGCCCGCCCCGCGCGCCCCCGAACCCGCGGCCGCGGCGCCCGATGTCCGCGCGGCCGAAGCGCGCCCGCCCGCCCCCCCCCTCGAACGCCTGCGGCCCGGCCGATCGCGCATCCGCCGCATCGACCGGCTGCGCGAGCTCTTCGCCGCGCATCGCAAGCTCACCCGCGGCGAGGTCGTGCAGGCGCTGGGCGTGTGCCCGAACACGGCGACGAAAGACCTCAAGGACCTGTGCGACGCCGGCTTCATCGAACGCGTGACGCCCTCCGCCTCCACCCGCTCGCACTACTTCACGCTGAAGGAAGCCGTGGCGGAACCGCCGCCAGGCGACGGCGTCAGATTACGGACCGGCACGGGTTGAGGCGCCGTGCGTTGCATGGCGGAGACGGCGGGATTCGAACCCACGACCCGCGGACTAAGAGTCCGTGGCATTGTCTGCTTTTCTGGGCTTTCTGCTGGTATGCTGAAACGTGACAAGGCGCGGCTGCCGGCGCTGTTGGAGGCCAAGGCATGGTGGCGGCGTAGAAATGTCCTTGACGCCGCTACTGTATCATCTATGATAGTTGCGTCACTTGAAGGAGGAAGGTCATGATCACAGTTTCGACAATGGAAGTGAGGAAGAGTATCGGGGACATTCTGAATCGAGTGGCCCTTCGCGGCGACGAGTACCTCGTTGAGCGGAAGGGCAAGGCCCTGGCGGTTGTGATGCCGGTCGAGAAGGCGGAGTCCATCCGCCGGGCGGCGCGCCTGCGCCTGGGCGAATGGCTGGCCCGGCCTAACGCCGTGAAGACGGACGCGGAGGCCATGAGGCTGGCCAACGAGGCGCGGCGCGCGGCCCGGACTTCGAAACGCACGAGGTGAGTTCATGCGACCACTTCGCGCTGTGCTGGACGCCAATGTCATCATCAGCGCCTTGATCCGGCCGGATTCGGCGCCGGGCCGGATCTTGAGCGCGGCCGTCAGGGAAGCGACGCTCCGCCTGGTGACATCCGACCCTTTGCTGGAGGAACTGCGTGCCGCCATTGAATACCCCCGCCTTCAGCGCTACCTGAAGATGAGCAGGCAGGAAAAGGACGCGTTCGTCATTCTGCTGGAACAGATCGCCGACCCCATCAGCCTCCATGATCACCCGGCGCCAGGTGTCTGCCGTGACCCCGATGATGAGCCCTACCTTCGGACCGCACTGGCCGGCCGTGCCGATTACATCGTGAGCGGTGACGGCGACCTTCTGGACCTGAAGGCCGTGGAGCACATTCCGATCGTCACGCCGGCCGATTTCGAGCGCATTCTGAAGAAGAGGAAGGCCGACTGACATGCTCACCGACACCCAACTCCGCTCCAAGGTCGAAGCGCTCTGGGACAAGCTCTGGTCCGGCGGCCTCTCCAACCCACTGGACGCTATCGAGCAGCTTTCCTACCTGATCTTCCTGAAGCAGCTCGACGCAGAAGGAGGCCTGGAGTGAGCAACGAGCAGACAGCACTGCCGGTCTTCGAGCAACACCCCATCCGGCGCTAGTACGATGAATCGCGGGAGATGTGGTTTTTTTCCGTGGTGGACGTGATTGCCGCGTCAACCGAGAGCACGAATCCCGCGGTCTATTGGCGGGTGCTGAAGAAGCGCCTCAAGG
>VGWJ01000009.1 GCA_016873635.1 Lentisphaerota bacterium
CAACCGCGCGCTCACGAGCATGAGCTTCTCTATCTTCTCTTCACGGAATCCTGAGCCCATGAGGCGTGTGTTGTCGGTGAGCCTGAGATGTCATTGACAAGGAGCGCGGGAGGCGAAACGAATACGAACGGACGAACAGTCCCGCGAATTTGTGTTGTCAAAGGGTGTCCTCAGTACCAATGCACCAGACCTGATGCTTGTCTCCGTCTCATATGGCGATCCGACCTTCTTTCAGTACATACCATCAGGAGACACAAGATCATTCTTTCCCGGGAATCTGATAGAGCCACCTGATTCAACAAATACCTACAGACTGATATCGATCGGGGACGATCACGTGATCCTGCGAAGAGAGAGGGCATCCAACCAGCCGAGTGGAGGCGACGTCCAATAGGCCGCGCCTCACTCGCATCGTTCGCTCAAGAGATTCCTGGACATCTGGCAGCAGTCATGCCAGAATGCTGCCAGAATGAAATACGAGATCATCTTGTCTCCCCAGGGGCGGGCGCAGTTCCACGACCTGTCCGCCTATGACCGGGCGAAGGTGCGGGGCGCGATTGACGAGCACCTGCAGCAGCACCCGACGGCGGAGAGCAGGAGTCGGATCAAGCGGCTGCGGGATGTTCGTAAGCCGCAATACCGGCTGCGAGTGGACAACCTTCGCGTGTTCTATGACGTTGAGGCTGACACGGTGATCGTTCACGGGATTGTCGAGAAGGCCCACGCCGCCGAATGGCTGGCGCAGGAAGGAGAACCAACATGAAGCAGATTGCATTCGCCGAGATCCGCGATCACCTCTCCAAGTACCTGATCGAGGCCGGAGAGGAACAGATCGTCATCACAAAACACGGGAAACCCGCAGGCGTTCTTACCGGCTTCGAGACCGAAGACGACTGGTTTGACTTTCAACTGGAGAATGACCCCCGGTTCTTGAAGAAGATCGAAGAATCAAGGGCGAGTGTTCGGGCAGGTCGGGGAGTCCCCTGGGAGAAGGTCAAAGAAGAGGACGACGAGCGAACCAAGGCATCCAGGATACGTCGCGTTCCGCGCCGATCCTGATGCCCGACGTTCGACTTCAGAGAATAATCATCTTGCGCGGGCGTAGCGCAGAAGCTACATTACCAACGATGGATGCTGAGCCACAGACCTTGTGCGAATACGTGACGTCAGACGGAAAGAACCCGTTCCGAAACTGGCTTCATGCTTTGCGCGACGTCGGTGCGCGTGCGAAGGTCCGTGTCCGATTGAACCGTGTGCGACTGGGCAACTTCGGAGACGCGAAGGCGGTCGGGAGCGGAATCTCGGAACTGCGCATACCGTACGGGCCGGGATATCGCGTCTATTTCGCGCGCACAGGAAACACAGTTGTTCTGCTTCTGTGCGGCGGAGACAAGTCATCGCAGAAGCGTGATATCGCCACGGCGAAGCAGTATTGGCTGGACTACCAGCGGAGGTCATCATGACAAAGTCATCCGTGAACTACGATGTCGGTCTGCATGAGGATCTTTGTGATCCCACAGAGGCGGCAGCATACCTGAACGCAGCGTTGGCAGATGGCTCGCAGGATGTTTTCCTGATGGCTCTTCGGGACGTTGCGAAGGCTCGGGGCCTCACGCGCTTGGCGCGCGAGACGGCACTCAATCGGGAAAATATGTACCGCATTCTGTCGGAAGAAGGGAACCCACAGCTTTCCAGCCTGAAGGCTTTGCTCGACTCATTGGGGCTTCGGCTGGCTGTTGAACCGAAGCGGGCAGTGGCTTGAAAAGCGGAGTCTCGAACCATCGGCGCCATACGTCGCTTCGCGCCGCTGGTGCGCCGGGGCGTTCGCCTGGAAGGAAAGCAGAGATGAACGCGCGAATCCGTTCAGCACTTCTTTGCTCGGCGCTGTTTCTTCCTCTTATTGATGCCGGGTGCCGGTCCCCGACGTACACGTGGGAATACGAGAAGGCGATACGCGAGATTGACGCCACCTATACGAACGCCAGTGATCGGGTCTGGGCTCGACGCAAGTGGGAGCTGATGCACCCGGAGAAAACCCTTCCGGAAGGGGGATACGACTTGGATCACACGACAGGAGGCATTTTCGAGGGCGACTTGATCGACACGCGAACCCGTGAGCGTTTGCCCCAACACTGATGGCAGAAAGGAAATCGGGGCGAACATCGCGGTGGTGGGTACGGCTTCGCCGACCCACACCGTCCACGTTCGGCAGGGGATTGACACTTTCTCGTTTACGCGGTGTATCCCATATGATACGGTGGTCTTGTGATCGAGATCCGAGAGACACGTGAATACGGGGCATGGTTCGAGAGCCTCCGGGACAGGACGGCCAAGACGCGTATCTTGATTCGGATACGACGGGTCTCCCTGGGGAATTTCGGAGATGTGAAGCCGGTGGGCGAAGGGGTGTCCGAACTCCGCGTGGACTACGGACCGGGCTATCGAATCTACTTCCTTCGCAAGGGCGAAACACTGGTGGTTCTGCTGGGCGGCGGCGACAAACGCACGCAAGCGCGCGACATTCAGAGGGCCATTGCCCTTTCGAAGGTGGTCTAGGAGGAGAGCATGAAAGCCAAGACGACATTGTGGGATGCGGCAGAGCATCTGAAGACAAAGGAAGACATGGCGGCGTATTTGGCTGGCGCGTTCGAGGACGGCGATGCCGCCCTGATCGCCGCGGCACTCGGGGACATCGCACGTGCACAAGGCATGACTAAGATCGCGAAGCGCACAGGCTTGGGGCGTGAGAGCCTGTATAAGACCCTGTCAAGGGAGGGGAATCCGGAGCTTGCCACCGTGCTCAAGGTCTTTCATTCCGTTGGTTTGAAACTCAAAGCTGTTCCGGCATGATGCAGCCAGCCGAACCAGCAAATGCCTATCGCCGCCAGCGCGGCTCAGGCAGATTTGCGGCGTTCGAAGAAGGAGGACGCGCAAATCTGGCCTTGAGTCTGGCCAGATATCTGATATGTTGGCGCCATGACGTACGAGATCGTTCTGACCGATACGGCGAAAGCGCACTACGCGGGGATGGATGCGCGCTCGCGTGCTATGGTCAAGGATGGAATGAAAGACCATCTTGCGCACGAACCGCTGAAGCTGAGCAGAAGTCGCATCAAGCGCCTCCGCGAGATGGAGCATCCTGGGTACCGCTTGCGACTCGATCCCTACCGCGTGTTCTACGACGTGGTCGGGACGACGGTCGTCGTGCTGGCCATCGTTCCAAAGGACGAAACGGCGGAGTGGCTGAACGTATATGGAGTGACATTGTCATGATTACGACACCGCTGAGCGAAATGAAGAATAACCTGTCGGCCTACGTGAAGAAGGCCGCACGGCAAGATGTCATCATCACGAGTCACGGGCGTCACGTTGCCGTGCTGACCGGCTTTGCCGACGAGGATGAGTATCTTGAGTACCGACTACTCAATGATCCTCGTTTTCAGGGCGTCATCCAGCGATCCAGACAGGAAGCCCGTGACGGGAAAGTGACACCGCTTGCCGACCTTGAATAATCCTAGAAAGAGCAGTTCGGTCCCGCTGCGCGTGCCCGAACTGTTCTTGTTTTGGCTGCCGGACACCCACGTGGTGAGCGGCAGCGTGCGGAATTTCGACAGCATCCCGGCTGATGGCAAGGGATGTTCAATCTGGAACTCAGGAAATCAGCCTGGAATTCTGGTGGCTCCCCTTTCCTGAGTTCCAGATTGCGGGGCGATGGCTGGGAGGCGGGTAAGGGCGGGGAGCGGAGCGCAAGCGCTCCCCGCCCCTCCCCGCCATCCATCCAGGAACAGATGGTATTACCCGCCTTCGTTTTCGCTTTCCACGAGGGGGACGAGATCGGCCCGAAGATGCTTGCGCGCATTGCGCGCCGGACGGGTCTGACGTCAGACGATCTATAGAGATTGCCGGACCATCCATCCGAGGCGATTCTCAACCCGCGCGGCGCGGGTCTCGAACGCCTCAATGGCGACGTTCGGCACGGAGAAAGACCTTGCTTGCCGAGTCGTCTGGATGTAGCCTCTTTGTAGATACAGGAGGAAGACCATGCAAACGACGATTCAGAAGTGGGGAAACAGTCTGGCGGTGCGTATCCCAAAAGCATTCGTCAAGGAGGCGCACGTGGCGTATGGGACCCCGGTCGATCTCTCCGTTGACGACGGGAAGATCATCATCGATCCACATGCGGAGCCTGAGTACAGACTCGACGACCTGCTCAAGGGCGTCACCAGCCGCAACCTTCATGCGGAAGTCGCTACGGGCGAGGCCGTCGGACGGGAGGCGTGGTGATGTCGGCCGCGTACTGTCCGAAACGGGGAGATGTGGTCTGGATTTCCTTCAACCCTCAAGCGGGACACGAGCAGGCTGGCCATCGGCCGGCGCTGGTCCTCTCGCCGGAATCGTACAACCGCAAGGTGGGGTTGGCGCTCCTTTGCCCGATCACGAACCAGGTCAAGGGGTACCCGTTCGAGGTCAGCGTGCCAGAGGGTCTCAAGGCGTCCGGCGTCGTTCTGTCCGATCAAGTGAAGAGCATGGACTGGAAGGCGCGCGGGGCATCGTTTCTCTGTCCACTCCCGGAGACCGCCGTGCGCCAGGTCCTGAACAAAGTCGGCACGCTGCTCGATGCGTGAAAGGAGAACAGAGCCGAACCAGCAAATGCCGTATTGCTCACCCGCAGCGGGCTCGCAACAACGGGACGAAAGAACAGAAAGGTTATATTGAATTCGTCTACCGCGACACCGACCGCCTGACCGGCGCGATGACGGATCGGGTGGCCAAGACCTGTGCCATGATACGGGAGATGACGGGGCACCCTGAGGGCAGTCGCGGATGAATGCAGCGTGCTGCTCACTTCATGGGGGGGGCAGCCTTTGGACGCAAAGGAGGCGGTCGGGAGGTAGCGCGTAGACCACCGCACCATGGCCATCGGCTGGCTAACGAGGTGACAGGGCCTCCGTGAACCGTGGCGCCGCTGACCGCGCCCGAGCTGCGTCCACAGAGCGTGTTCCGTCCCACATTCAGGCCCCATCCGTTCTCTCCACCCCTCTTCTCGCTCTTCTTCAGCCTCCACCCGCCATCGCCCCACCACCCCAAATGGCCCTCCGGCTTTCTTGACGCAGCCGTGAACCGCGCCGCGACACGGGATTGCAGCAGTTGCGCGAAGGGGCCGCTTGTGATAAGCACACGGATTCATTGGTAAATCGGACAGGGGGGCGCCGGGAAGCGAACGATATGGATCCGCGATTCGACAACGAAGAGGTGGAAGCCTTCAAGTCATCCGTCGGACGGAAGGAGTCGTCGAAGGGACATCGCTTGTTCGCGCGAGGCGGGGTGCTCACGGTCGCCGCGGTCCCGGACAATCCACGGGCGTACGCGGCGACGGTCGCCGACGCGGGAAGCCTCCACCATGTGACCCTCGAGTACGTCGAGGATCTCGGCTGGTCGAGCGAATGCGATTGCGACGTCGAGTGCGACTGCCGTCACGGCATGGCGGCGCTGCAGGCGGCGCGTCAACGGGCGGCCACGATCGCGCCGGACCGGCGCGCGAATCGCACCTCCGCTTCCGCATACCTCCGAAGGCGATCGAAACCGGCCTTTGTCTCGTCGCCGCTTTCACAGGCTTTGGAGAAGGCGCTGGGACGCCCGCTGAAGCCGGCGGAAGCGGACTATGTGACCGCGATTCGCGGTCTTTGGGAAGCGGCCGGCCATGGTTACGTCACTGGGTGGCACCTGGCCGAAATCATTGAATTGCCGGGGCATTCGTGGGATCGCGTGGACTTGTGTCCGGAGAGGCCGCGGGACGATCTGGAGTGTTGGCAGTATCTGGCGCACATCTTCAGGCAAAACGGGCGGCCGATTCCCGAGTTTCTCGCGCCCGTGACGGACACGGCCCGCGTCGAGGCGGGCTTGCGGGAGTGGGAGAAGCAGAAGGAACTCGCCCGCTGGCGCAAGCTCGTCGAAGACGCCACTGAACGGACGCCGGAGGCGGCGCGCCAGGAGCTGACGGCCGACCTGCGGCTGCGTTTCGGATCCGCGCAAGTTGATGTGGAATGGCGGAGCGACGGCGAGGAGCCGTTCCGCAAGTGCCGTCAGAAGGACCTTGAAGACATCCGGGAGGCGTACTGCGCCCAGGAGCTCTCGTGTTCGCCCGAGACTGAACGGCTGCTGATGATGAGTTTGAGCGCGATGGGCGGAAATGCCCTGGACTACGAAGGGGATTCGCAGGTTCTCTCCCGGATTCTCAACGCCTCCGGGGTCGCGTCCCTGACCGTTGGCGCGTCGGGGCGTCCGCTCGCGCGGCCGAACGAGCGCCTGCGCCTGGAATGCATCCCGCCGGAAAGCGGGGACGGTTACTACACGCTGCGCCTGGCGCTGCCCGACGGTTCCGTTCCGCCGGCGTTCGCGGGGATCGTGCCGGGGAGGCGCGAGTGCCACTACCTGACGGCTGACGCGGTCTACAAGGGGCCGCCGCACCACGGCCTCGGAGACGATGCCGAGGTTCGCATTCCCGCGACGGTGATCGAATCGGCGGACGGATACCGGTTTCTGCGAAGCAGGGGGATACCCATCCCGCCGCGCGTGGACGAACTGGTCCGAGTCGTGAGGATGACGCCCACGGTCGCCTGTTCCATCGCCGAACGCGCCGGCTACAGGCCGACTCGCGAGTTCCGCCTCAAGCTGACGGCAACCGCGCCGGGAACGCCGCGCGCCGAATTCAGGAGCTGGGACTGGGTGGCGGCACGGGACGCCGGCCGACCCGATCGCGACGGCAGGACGTTGGTCCTCGACGACGAGTTGATGCAGACGGTCAGCGCCTCGCTCGACCGCCTCGACGTGAAGTGGGACGAGGAGTTGAAGATCCTCTACCGCCGGTGGCCGAAGTCTTATCCCGACTGGCTCGTCAACTGGATCCGGTCGCTGCCGGAGGGCGTAACGCTGGACCTGGATGCCGAGATCCGGTCCCTGCTCGACGACCCGCTCACGGCGCGCCTGCGCATCGAGATGCAGGAAGCGGAGATTGACTGGTTCGACGTCAAGGTCGTCATGGACGTCTCCGACACGACGTTGACCCGGGAGGAACTCGCCTTGCTCATGAAGGCGGCGGGCACGCCGGTGTTTCTTCCCCGCCTCGGCGCGTGGAAGCGGATGAAAACCGCCTGGACCGGCGATGACGAAACGAGCATGGCGCGGATCGGCCTGAGCCCGGCGGATCTCGATGGCGCGTCGCATCGCGTGCACGTGCTCCAGTTGGCCGACGCGGCCGCGGCGCGACTGCTGCCTTCGGACAACGTCGAAAAGATCCGCAGACGCATTGACGAATTGAAGACGCGCGTGACGCCGCCGTTGCCGCCGGCCATCCGCGCGCAACTGCGGCCGTACCAGACCGACGGGTTTCATTTCCTGGCCTACCTGGCGGAGAACCGGTTCGGCGGGGTGCTGGCCGACGACATGGGGCTGGGCAAGACGTTGCAGGCGTTGTGCTGGCTGGCCTGGCTGCACGCCGCGAAAGCGCCGGTGGAGGGTATTCCGCCGAGCGCCGTGATCTGCCCCAAGTCGGTGATGGAAAACTGGCGTTCCGAGGCCGAGCGCTTTTATCCGTCGCTGCGTGTGACGCTCTGGTCGCCCGTCGCCGGGGCGGACTTCGCCGCGGTGCGGCGCGATTCGGATCTGGTCGTCATGAACTACACGCAACTGCGGCTCCTCGATCCGGCGTCGTTGACGTCGCCGTGGTTTGCGGCCGTCCTCGACGAGGCGCAAGGCATCAAGAATCCCAATTCCCTCACGGCGCAGGCCGCGCGCGCCGTGGTGGCCTCGTATCGGCTGGCGCTCACCGGCACGCCGATCGAAAACCGCCTGATGGACCTGTGGAGCATCATGGCGTTTGCCATGCCGGGCGCGCTCGGGAACCGGAGCCTGTTCGCGAAGCGGTTCGCTTCCCGGGAGGATCCGCTGGCGCGCGGACGCCTGGCCGCGCGCGTCCGGCCCTTCCTGATCCGCCGCACCAAGGAGGAGGTCGCCAAGGACCTTCCCGAGAGAACCGAGGAAGACATCGTCTGCGAGATGGAAGGGCAGCAGGCGACGCTCTACCAGGCCGAATTGAAGCGCGCGCAGCAACTCCTGCTCGGCGTGGAGACCCAGGCCGCCTTCAACAAGGAGCGGTTCAACTTCCTGACTTCGCTTCTGCGTTTGCGTCAGATCTGTTGCCATCCGGCGCTCTTGGGCGGGCACGCCGGCGTGGAGTCCGCCAAACTGGGCGCGCTGTTCGACCTGGTGGAGCCCCTGATGGATGAAGGGCACAAGGTGCTGGTCTTCAGCCAGTTCGTCCGGATGCTGGCCCTGATCGAGAAGCGGATCGAGGAGCGCGGGTGGCCGCGTTTCCTGCTGACCGGCGACACGGAGGACCGCGGGGCGCTCGTGCGCGCGTTCCAGGCGCACGACGGCGCCGCCGTGTTCCTGCTGTCGCTCAAGGCCGGCGGGTTCGGGCTGAATCTGACGGCGGCGAACTACGTCGTCCTGTACGATCCGTGGTGGAACCCGGCCGTGGAGCGGCAGGCGATCGATCGGACCCACCGCATTGGGCAAACCAACCCGGTCAACGCGTACCGTCTGATCGCCAAGCATTCGATCGAGCAGAAGATACGGTTGCTCCAACAGAAGAAGTCCGCCCTCGCCGAGGCCGTGCTTGGGGACGAGCGCTTTGGCGAGGCGCTGTCGCTCGACGATCTGCGCTTCATCCTGCAGGACTGAGTCGCGGGCGCAGGAGACCTACATCTACTGAATACTTGATGCGCTGGCGTGGATCGCGGCCCTTGTTCCGGAGTTCCTTCGGCGCCACGCACTTCGCCCAACGGTCTTATCGGCCACTTTTTCATGCCTTGGGTTCCGAGGGGTGCGGTGGGCCAAGGGACTCAAGGGACAGAAGGGACCGGAGGCGTGAAGCGGCGTTCATCCCTTCGGTCCTTTCCGTCCCTTTGCCCTGTGTTCCAGGCGCGCGCGGGTCATGGCTTCGCGCAGGCCGCCTTGTTCTACAAAGGCGCGTTCCAGGGCCTTGATCTGGCGGTCAAGCAGGTAGTTGGTCACCCTGACGAGGCCCAGGATGACGTTGGCGCAGATGGCCGGGTCAGGGTGCTCGATGCCCTTGCGGAAGGTCTCGTAGTCGGCGCCGGGGGTGCGGTTCAGTTGCCGCAGGCGCTGGGCATGGGGGTGATCGGGGGTCCACTCCGCCAACCCGCGCGTGCGCAGGAAATCGCGGTAATCTTCGAGTAGTTCCTCCAGACTGGCCCGCGCCACGTTGGTCAGCTTGATCTCCAGTTCTTTCGACGTGCCGGAAACCTGACTGCCCTCAACGATGTTCTGCTTGCCGGAGCGCGCGGCCTGCACCATCTGGTCATAGGTGCGGTCGCGCTTTTCCAGGAAGCGGGCACAGAAGTGAACCGTGGCGTCGTACACGATGCGGGCCTTGCGATAGGAGTGCAGGCTCTCGTATCCGCCGTCCTTTCTCCGCCACGCCGGCCAGGATTTCATCCCGCGTGGCCCCGCCGGACAGCATGTCGAGCACGTCCTTGACGCGGATGCGTATGCCGCGCACGCAAGGCCGCCCGCCGCATTGCGCCGGATTTCTCGTGATTCGGTTCATTCGCTGGGGTTCTCTCTCGTCTTCCTCAACAGCCTGGCCGCGGCATCGGGTTTGCAGGCGCGCACCGCCGCGGGCGCGCGTTCGAGTTGCTCGCCGTCGAGGGTGACCAGGCGCGCGCCGTATTGCGCGGCGGCGGCGACATAGAGGGCGTCTGCCCCGCGCAGGCGGCATTGGATCGCCACCGCGAGCGAGCGCCGCGCCATGCGCTCGTCCGTGGCCACGAGGTTCAGATGCGGCTGTTCGAAAAGGCTCTCCGCATATTCGCGCGCCGATTCCGCGTCCATCCCCGCGCGACGAAGCGCGCCACCGACTTCCACCGGGAGAATGGCGGGTTCCACGAGCAGTACGTCCGCATCGAGCAACGCCCCCATGAAGTCCACACTGGTAAGGTGTCCGGGTTCGCGCGGCCGGCATGAAGCCACGAACACGCTAGCGTCTACCGCAAAGAGTGTCGTCACGCTCGCGCCTCATCTTGAAGAGTTCCTCGAGCGCCGACTTGCGCGGTCCCGGCTGCTTCGCCATGCGGTCGGCCATGGCCAGAAGCCGTGCCCATGCCTCCCGACCGGACGCCCGCCCCTTTGCCGCCGCGAAATCCGCCGGGGCCAGTACGCCCACCGGACGGCCACGCCGCGTAATCGTGTAGACCGCTTGATCCTCGGCCACGTGGCGCACCAGTTCCGAGGCCTTTGCCTTCAGTTCCCGAATGCCGATCTCGGTCATGCTCCACCTCCGCCGATATGGTTACATAGGTGACCACAACGGTCAAGCCTTCAGCCGCCATCAGTCGGGATGCTGTTGACATTCTGCACGCTGCGGCTGCTCACCACGCAGGTGTCGAGAAGCTCCACCGTCCCGGCGGCGCCGTCCATGCGGACGCGCCGGCCGGTCTTCAGCGCCGCGGTCAGTCCGGGAATGCCCACGATGGTGGGAATGCCCATCTCGCGCGCCACGATGGCCGAGTGCGAGAGTATGCTCCCGCGCTCGATCAACACGCCGGAAACGGAAGGATAGAGCGGCACCCAGCCGGGATCGGTGCGTTCCGCCACCAGGATCTCCCCGGCCAGGCGCATGTCGTCGCCCGGCACGCGCAGCACCTTGACGACCTGTTCCACTTCGCCCGGGCAGCAGCCGATGCCGCGCAGCTTGCCGTCGGCGGGCGCGGGCGCGGCCGGTTCGCGCCGCCGGAATCGGTTGCGGTGGTAGGCCATGCCGTACGTATCGAAGCGGTCGTCGGGCTGGCTTTCCGTTTCCGCGCGGTAGCGCTCGAATTCCCGCCTGCGCAGCGCGGCCAGCCCGGTCAGGTCGGCGGTGACCGCCGTGCCCTTGACGAAGTCCCAGCACTCGTCGAGCGTCAGATAGAAGACGTCGTCCGCCTCCGGCACAAGCCCCTCCGCCGCCAGGCGGCGGCCCAGCGCGCGCAACAGCCGCCGCAGCAGCCCGTAGATGCGCGTCCGCGCGAAACGCATGTTTTCGCGGTTCTTGACCCCCAGCCGCGCGTTGCGCAGCACGCGGCGGAAGAGCAGGAGCCTCAGCGGTCCGCCGGGGCCGCGCCGCGCCGCGGCAAAGGCGCGCGCCTCGGCTTCGCGCCGGATGCGCGCCTCGCGCCGGTCGATCGCCTCCGTGTCCAGCGCCTCCGGGCGGTCTATGGCCAGGTAGTTGCGGAGGACCGCGTAGAGAAACGCCGGCCGTTCCTGGAGCGAATACTCCTCCAGCTTCAGCTCGTTCATGCAGCGGAAGCCGTAGCGCGCCAGGTATTCGCGCACTTCCTCCGCGAAAGCGGCGAAGCGCGGTTCGCCCATGACCGTTGCGTGCGCCTGCCCGCCCGCCTCATCCCGGATCAGGCGCTGCAACTCCGGGTCCTGCTGCGCCGCGCGCGCCAGCCGCAGCAGCCGGCGGGTCGGTTCCGTGCTTTCGATCCCGCCCTCGCCGCAGATCAGGTCGTTCTGCAGCGAGCCCTTGTCGTCGCCGCACCACTTCGCGCACAGCTTCTTGAGCGTGCCGTAGAAGATCATGACGTAGAAGTCGTTGACGATCGGCGCGCGCCAGTTCCACAGCAGCCGCGTCTCCATCTCCCGGTAAACCGCCATGAGTTCGTGCGGCTGCAGGGCGTCGAAGTCCATCGCCTCCCAGCGCCGGTAGTGCGTCTCGAAGTTGGACTGGAACGCGGCGGCGAGAGACCGGATGCGGAGGAAATGCCGCGCGGAACGGAGAACCAGGCGCAGGAGGAGCGGCAGCTCCACGAACCAGCGGCGGAAGCGCGTGGGCGTTTGCGTCTCGCCGCGCAGCTCGACGGGCTCCTTGACGCCCATCATGGATTCCATGAACTCCTTGTTGTACTGGAAGCCCGGAAACAGCCGCACCAGCCGGTACCAGTTGAGCAGGTTGTAGTAGACCTGCCCCCGGAAGAGGCCCAGCATGTTCTCGAACACGGCCTCGTTCGCGCGCACCGCCCGCGCGGGAATGCCCATGACCTGCGCGAAGCAGTGATACACCGTGGCGTAGGCGCGGCGGATGAAGCTGAACGTCATGGGCGTGGTCACGCCGGAGTAGCTCTCGATGATGTTCGAGTTGTCCCAGATCAGGTGGTTCCCCGCCGCCGGCCCGTATTCGACGGCCGTGGTCACGGGCCGGGCCTGGAGAATGTGCAGGCGGCCGCCGGCGTCCAGGCAGAACTCGATGTCCTGCGGTCGCCCATAGCCCCGCTCGATGGCCAGGCCGGCCTCGGCGACCGCGCGAAGCTGCGCCGCGTCGAGCGCGGGCAGGTCGCGGCGCTCCGGCGGAACCGCCACCCGTCTCAGCCCGCGGCCCGCGGCCCGGTCGAAGACCATCTGTTCGCTCTTGTGCGCCGTTTGCGAGACGGCTTTGAACGTGTCCTTGCCGAGCGTGAACGTGTCGGCGTCCAGACCGGCCGAAACGAGCCCCTCGCCCGCCCCGTACACGGCGCTGATCACGATCCGGAGCGCATCGCCCGAGACGGGATCCGCCGTGAACATCACGCCGCTGACGGCGGCGTCAATCATGCGCTGCGCGACCGCGGCCACGCGAATGCCCGTCAGCGGCAGGCCGCGCTCCAGGCGGTAGGCCAGCGCGCGTTCGTTGAAAGCCGAGGCCCATACGCCGCGCACCGCTTCCCGCACGGCCTCTTCGCCGCGCACGAACAGGAAGCTGTCGTGCAGGCCCGCGAACGACTGCCCGGCGCCGTCCTCGTCGGCCGCCGAAGACCGCACGGCCAGAAAGTCGTCGGGACCGGCCAGGGCGCCGAGGGCGGACGCCAGTTCGGCGCGCAGGCGCGCGGGAAACGGCGCGCCGCCGATCGCCTCGCGCAGGGCACGGGACGCGGCGGACACGCCCGCCGGATCGCGCAGCGCGCCGAGGATCTCGTCGACGCGCGGCGCCAGTCCGCCTTCGTCCAGGGCCAGGCGAAACGCATCGGTCGTCACCGCGAACCACGGCGGCACCGGCTGCCCCATGGCCTGCAGCCGCGCCAGGTTCGCGGCCTTGCCGCCGATCGAGCGCAGGGCGGTTGCACCGCCCGCGCGGAGGGCGGCGCCCTCGCCCGGAACGAACAGAAGCCGGCGCGGACCGTTCACAGCCATTTGACCCCCTGCATGCCGACGATTTGCGCGGCCAGGATCAGATCGAACGCCACAATGTACATGCCCGCGTAGACCTCCATGCGTTTCGCCGTGCGCGTGCTCGTCCGGAACCGGTAGTCGAAGAAGCCGACCAGGCACACGCCGAACAGCGCCGCCAGCGCCGCGTAGAACCACGGCGCCGCGCCGATGGCCCTTCCGACCAGGACCACCATGGCCGTGTCCGCCAGGCGGATCAGCAGCACGACGTAGGCCGCGCCGTAGGTCCCGAAAACGCGCGTGTAGCTGTCCACGCCGGCGATCTCGTCCCGCGGCGCGCGGATCTTGCGCGACACTTCCCAGTTGAACGTCACGAAGAAACCGACAAAGGCGTAGAACAGGAACCAGAACGGCGCCTGCCAGGGATAGCGGCCGGTCGTGACGCTGTAGACGACCAGCGCGAAGAGCGGCATGATCAGCATGTGCGAGGTCGCGTAGAGCAGGAAGTGCCGCTTGAGCCATGCGCGGCAGAAGAACTCCTTGAGCATCAGCGCGGAAAACGCGATGGCGATCAGCACCGCGGTCAGCGCGGCGGGACCGAGAAGAAGGCCGAGAGCCAGCTCCACGCCCAGCGCCGCGGCGCCCAGGAACTTCAGGTGGCGCAGCGTCACGAGTCCCCTTTGCAGAACCCGGCCCGGATAGTGGCGGCAATCGTCCTCGTAGTCCTTATGCTCATCGAACACGCGGAGATGTAAGAACATGCACAGCACGACGATGGCGCCGGCCAGCGAGCGCGGGGAATAGGAAACGGGCCGGCCGGGATGCGTCAGAAGCTGCGCCAGGAACTGGTTGGACGAGTAGTAGCTCACGATCAGCAGCATGTTGGACAACGGGTTGAACCGTTCCTGAAGATAGGCCCACAGGCGGCGCCACAAAGGATCGGCCGCCGACAATGCGCAAGAACTCACGGCTTGTCCTCCCGGCGCATCCCCGCGTCCGGGCCACGGCCCGCCGGCATGCGCCCGCCCGCGCCCGGAGGTCGCGGGCCACCATGGAAGACGCGACGCAGACGCGCGGAGATGCCCGTTTCCTGGAGCAGCATGGCGCGCAGTCGCGCGTAGTCGAACTTGGCGTTGTGCCGGGGGTCCATGGGCAGGGCGGCCGTGGTGGGCGCGACTTCGTCCACGGGACACCCCATCGCGGCCAGCCGGGACTGGGCCGCGGCGGCGGCGCTTCTGTCAGCACTCCTGATCACCAGCACGACCCGCTCTCCCAGGCTGTCATCCGGGATTCCCACCGCGGCCGAACCCGGATAGCCGGCTTTTGACGCGGCCTGTTCGACCAGTTGCGGATGGACCGGCCGTCCCATCCGCCAGACGGTCGAGTGGACCCGGCCGGTCAGCCAGAGCCGCCCCGCGCCGTCACGATACGCCGTGTCGCCCATGCGGTGCCAGACCGTTCCGTCCGCATCCCTGATTTTGTGAGCGCCGGCCGCCGCCGGATTACGGAAGTAGTCCTTGCAGACGTGCGCGCCGGAAACCGCAATCTCGCCCACCTCGCCGGCCGCGACTTCCACGGCGTCCCATCCGTCCGGGCCCAGGGCGACCGGCTCCGTCGAGATGCGGACGATCCGCACGGCCACGCGCGGCGAGGGCCGGCCCAGGCAGTAGCCGGGCGCCGGCTCCGTCCGCTCCGCGCTCGCGCGCAGCCGCTCGACGGCGTCAATGTGCGCGACGGGTTCGGCTTCCGTCGAACCGTACACCACGACGATCTCCGTGTCCGGCAGCGCTTCGCGCCAGGCCGCGAGGTCTTCGTCGGAAACCGGCGCGCCGCCGGTGAGGACGCGGCGCAGCGCGGGACGCTTCCGCGGGGCGGTCCGGATGGCCGCCACGAGCCGGTTGAAGAACGGCGGGGACGCCGTGCAGGTGGTCACGCCGTGCGCCGCCATCTGCCGCAGGATGCGCTCCGGATCCACGGCGTTGACGCGCCGCAGATCCATGTCGGGGATGACGGACGTGACGCCGAGGGCCAGGTTGTTGAGCGCGAAGACGGGAAACATGGGCATGTCCACGTCCTCGTCGCGATGCGGAAACTCGGCGCGCAGGGCCTCGTGCTGGGCGGCCAGGAAACCGTGCGTGCGGTTGACGCCCTTGGGCGCGCCGCTCGATCCGGACGTGAACGTGACCAGCGCCGGGTCGTCGGGCGCGCGGGCGGCCGGCGGCGCGTCGTCCGGCGCCGCGAGAAGCTCGCCGAGCGTCACGGCCGCGGGAAGCGAACCCCGGCGGCGGCCCGTGGTGACCGTCACGGGCAGGCCGCGCAGGGGCGGATGCAGCAGCCGCAGAAGGTGGCTCTTCGCGATGCCGACAAAGCCGCGCGGTTCGGCAAAGGCCGCGAAGGCGGCGATCCGGCGAATCCCCACCCAGGGGTCCACGAATACGGCCACGCCGCCGGCCTTGAGCAGGCCGAGCAGCACGGTGTAGAGATCCGCCGACATGGGCAGCATGCACACCACGCGGTCGCCGGGCCGCAGCCCGGCGCGGCGGAACCCGGCCGCGGCGCGGGCCACGCGATCCCACAGCGCCGTGAACGTCACCCCTTCGTCGCGGCCGGGGCCGATCAGCGCGGGCCTTCCGGGCACGCGCGCCGCCGCGCGCCCGAGAAGCTCGGTCACGTTTCCGCTGTCGATCATGGCGCCGCTTCCGCCCCCTCCAGTTGATAGAGGACATAGCGCCGCAGAGCCTGCCCCTGTCCGCCGTCCATCCGCGCCGAGGGGTTCCCGTCCCGCATCAGGCACAGGTTGGCGCGGCGGAAGCCCTTTTCCCGGATCGCGCGGTACACGCGGTTCATCAGCAGCAGCGCCACGCCCGACCCGCGCGCCGCGGGCCGCACGCCCAGCGTCTTGATATTCACCGTGTCCGTCCGCCTTCTGAGAAGCAGGAACTTCAGCCGCGCCGCCGGCGTACGGCGGCCCCGCATGGCCCGCACCGCGCGGAAGCAGTCGGCGAAAGCGAAGACGAACCCGACGTCCTCGCCCTTCGGGGAGCGGGCGAACCATACCAGGTCACGGTCCAGCAGCGCGCGGGAACCGGCGTAGAGGGCGCCGAATTCGTCGCGCGACAGGGGCGCGTACAGGAAATTGTCCTCGAAGATCGCGCGGGACAGCTCGTAGAGGCGATCCAGCTCCCGTTCGAAGCGGTCGAGATCCATGCGTTCCAGGACATACCCGTGCCGCTCGCACCGACGGGCGATGGCCGCGGTGTTCTTCTCCGCCTCTTCGAGGCGGGTGACGTACGTCGAGGAGTACCCTTCCAGCGCGCGGAAGCCGCGGCTTTCCCACAGCGCGCGGTAGTAAGGCGGGTTGTAAGGCTCCATCAGGAAGGGCGGACGATCGAAGGGGCCGATGTTCAGCCGGTAGGCGTGCCACGTGTCCCCGTTCATCGGGCCGACGATGCGTCCCGCGCCGCGCGCGCGCAGCCACGCGACCGCGCGATCGAAGAGCGCGTGCGCGGCCGGCCCGTCATCCAGCGCCTCGAAGAAGCCTATCATCCCGCAGGGGGCCCCCGAAGGGTCGCGCAGCGAAGGCGACAGGCGGGCCACGGCCCGCGCCGCGGGCGCCGCCCCGCGCGAGGCCAGCAGAATCTCCTGCCGGCCGCGGAAGTCGGGCCGGAGAACGTCGGCGCGCGTCCTGGCGGCGGCCGTCGCGCAGTGAAAGCGGTCGTTACGGTAGACGGCGGAAGGCAGCGCAAGGAAACCGTCCAGCGCTTCTCCGATGCCGCGAACGCTGATGCCTGCCGGAACCAGAGCGTGCCTCCCTTGGCGCGCAGTCTAGCGCACGCGGCGAGCGGAAGCGAAGCGCAAACGTGACAGCGCTTTTTTCTGGTTACTGAGTTTCTTGGTTACTGGGGTATCCATTTGACTGGCGTTCACACCATACCTGCCATCCAAGAAAAGCGCGTCATGTGGGATTGGTCCCTGTGTGACGATGCCGGAGCCCGTTTCGAGAACCTCGTCGCCTCCAACCTGCTCAAGTACGGCGACGAGAGCGGATCACGAGTAGTGTCCGCTCTCATCGTCAGCCGCTATCGTCGCCGTTCTCGTCAACCGATCTGCGAAACCTGCCGCTTCAAACAGCTCCGCGTGCTCACCGAATGACCGCGTAGCCGCGTTGCCCCGAAATCCGAATGGCACTAAGATAAGACATCTAACGGAAACTTGGAAGCGAGATAGAGCGGATAGTAGTGGCGCGCGAGGTGTCTGTCGCTTCCGGCGTTGCGCCCGCTGAACACCGCGCTGAAAGCCGGCTTGTACTTGTCCGCAAACGATTTCAGGCTCTTGGCCTGGGTCACCCAGCCCGACTTGACTTCAACCGGAACCACGGCGCCGTCCACGTCCGTGACGAATTCCACTTCGGCCGCGCCTTCCCTCCAGCAGGCCAGATTGGTCCGGTTCCCGGCCCGGAACGTCTGGGCCACAAAGTTCTCCGCGTAGTAGCCCTTGTAAGTGCCGAAATCGTAGTCGAGCACAGCCTTTGCCGGCAACCGGCTCAATGCGCCGAGGATCCCCACGTCAAACACGAAGAGCTTGAAGGCATTGTCCTTCGTATAGGCGGAGAAGGGCAACTGGCCGCAGTTGGCGATCGGAAGACGAATCACGAGTCCCGCCGCCTCCAGCCAATCGATCACCCCGGCCATTCGCTCATAGCCCTTGATGCCGGGGAGGACATCTTTGAAGACGAACTTCTGCGCGGCGCCGCCCGGGTCGCGTCCGATCTGGGCCGGGACGTTGCGCCACAGGCGTTCGAGATGCATGGCGTTCTGCTTGCCGCAATGCTTCGCCATGTCCGCGATGTATTCCGATACCAGACGCGTCTGGATGCCTCTGGCCTCTTGAAAGGCGGCATACGGATCCTCGCGTTTCGTCATGAATGCGGCGACAACTTCGGGCAAGCCGCCGGTCACCAGGTAGAGTTTGAATTCGTCCCACAGCTTCTGGTGCAGCGCCGGCGAAAGGGGCGCCAGTTCGCCGATTCCGGCAAAGCTCTCCTGAAGGAGCGGATTTCCTCCGGCCATGAGAAACTCGTCGAACGTCAGCGGAAACATGTGCAGTTCATCGACCTTGCCCACAGGAAACGAGCTCTCCCCAAGATGAACCCCGAGCAGCGACCCCGCCGTGCAGACCGCCAATTCCGGCATTTCCTCCGCGAAGTATTTCAAACTGGTCAACGCGCGTGGACATTGCTGTATCTCGTCCAGAATGAGCAGGTCCGCCCGGCGGTCAATCGGATTCCCGAGCATCAGCGAAAAATCCCTGATGATCCCCGTCGGGCTCAAGTCCCCTGAGAACACGGGCACGAACCGGCTCATCTCTTCGAAGTTGACATAATGGACCTTGACGAAGCAGTTTGCACCGAACTCTTTGAGGATGAATGTCTTGCCGACCTGTCTTGCCCCTTGAAGGAGCAAGGGCTTGCGTCCGCAGGCATCCTTCCACGTCTTCAGGCGATCAACAATCGTCCTCTTCATGGCGCAGTAATATCACATTCCCGCGACTTTCTCCTAGCACTTTGTCGCGGCAGAAGGAGGGCAACCGACAGCCCCGGAGCGGAATGGGTCACAATTCGTCGCCCGTACGCGTCGACCGAAAGAGAAGAGAAAGATCGGACGACCCGCCTTCGCCCAAGAGACTATTTACCTGGCACCGTTATGGAAAGATGATTGACGGAAACGGCATGATGTCATACATTGTCAGACATGAAGACAGCGACGCTTAGTATTCGATTGGATGAGGACCTGGACCGGCTGCTCGGAAAGGCCAGCCGGCAAGCGGGGCGGAGCCGAAGCGATGTGGCGCGCGATGCGCTCCGCCGGCAATTGCGTCTCACGCAGTTTGAGGCTGTTCGTCGGCGTATGATGCCTTTTGCGGAGGCGCGCGGCCTGCTGACCGACGAGGATGTCTTCGCCAAGGTCACATGAAGGTGTTTCTCGACACCAACGTCGTCGCCAGTGCGACGGCAACCCGAGGACTCTGTGCTGATGTGCTTCGCACGGTGATCGAGTTCCATGACCTTGTCGTCTCCGAACATCTTGTCGGGGAACTCCGGCGCGTGCTCAAGGACAAGTTCGGCGCTCCGCCAGACCTGATCGCGGATGTGGTCTGGCTTCTCGGCCAGGACACGATCACGTCGGATGCCGACCCACTTCGCGA
Source organism: Lentisphaerota bacterium (assembly GCA_016873635.1). Lineage (GTDB taxonomy): Bacteria > Verrucomicrobiota > Kiritimatiellia > UBA8416 > VGWJ01 > VGWJ01. The sequence goes on from VGWJ01000009.1 coordinate 19,408, forward strand.
TCTGCCGTTGTCTGATCCTGCGGATGTCGCCATTGTCTCGTCGGCGCTCAACGGCGCGGCAGACGTGCTTGTCACGGGCGACAAGGAGATTCTTGACCTGCGTCGAGTTGGGTCGCTGGAGATTCTGACGCCTCGTCAATTCTGGGACAGAGAGCGGGGCCAACAAGGCGGCGGACACGTACGGTGAATCCTGGCGGGTTCACCGCCGGTCACCGCCACCGTTGAGACTGTCGAAAACCTCTCATTTCTTTCCCGTCTCTGATTGAACCTGCCGACGTGGCTGGTAGACTTCCGGCAAGTAGACTGCCGGAGGGAGAGATGCCGCGCTACAAAGCCTACGACTACGACCAGCTCATGATAAGGGGGCGGTTAAGGATGCGGCTAAGTGTACGATGAAGTGTGTCAGGCACGGGCGGCTACCTTGGAGAGCGCTGTTAGCATTGCTGCAATCCGGCGGAGCCGTTCGCGCCCCGCTTCCGCTCGCGCCACATCAGCGACGCCGCCGGCAGTGGCAAGATCGACCAGCGACGCCGACGGGATGGTGGCCTTGAAAGCGGTTTCAGTCGCAGACCATGTGCTGCTGGCGTGAGCAATGTTGAGCAGAATGCTCTCCGCACCACGGTCCAGATGATCGCATGCCGCTTTCGACTTCTTGGACCACAAGATATCGGGGTACCCACTCTAAACCCGGAAGGACCGAAAACATTTCCGACGGGGCCTTTATCTCGCCGGGGCCGAATAGGACGCGGTTTCCGGCCTGAGGCTTGTTTGCCGCGGCTCACGGAAGATGAAGAAAACGGCGCCCATAAGGCACAGCCCCGCCCAGACGTAGTTCCACGACCATGCCTGCCGCATGTAAAGCACGGCAAAGGGGACAAACACGGAGAGCGTGATGACTTCCTGGATGATCTTGAGCTGGGAAAGGGAAAGCGTTCCGTAGCCGATCCGGTTGGCGGGAACCTGGAACAGGTACTCGCACAGGGCGATGGCCCAGCTCGCCAGCGCGGCGATCAGCCAGGGTTTGTGCGCGAGGTTGCGCAGATGCGCATACCATGCGAAAGTCATGAACGTGTTGGAAACGGCGAGCAGCGCAACGGTCAGCAGCGTTCGGTTCATCTGTCTCCTTCATCCCGCCGCGCCTTGGCGGCGGCGGGTCTTGGCGGCTATCCGCGCCAGGCGCGGACCCGCTCCATGATCGCGGACGCGGCCTCGGCTTCGGCGATCGTGGCGACCGGCTCGCCGCGCACGTACAGCGCGAACTTGCCCTTGCCGCCGGCCACGGCAATGTCCGCGTCGCGCGCCTCGCCCGGCCCGTTGACCATGCAGCCCATCACGGCCACGCGCGGCCGCGCCGCATCGGGATGGGCGCGGTAGTGCGCGTCCAGCTCCCGCTCCACCGCCGCCGCCACGTCCGCCACGTCCACCTGCGCGCGGCCGCAGGTCGGGCACGCAACCACGTGCGGCCCCGGCGCGCGCAGCCCCAACGCGCGCAACAGCTCCAGCCCCACCAGCACTTCCTGCGACGGCGTGTCGGTGAGCGAAATGCGGATCGTGTCCCCGATGCCGTCGGCCAGCAGCGCGCCCAGGGCCGCGCAGGAGCGCACCGTGCCCGCCATGAACGTCCCGGCCTCGGTCAGGCCCAGGTGCAGGGGGCAGTCGGTCCGCGCGGCGAGAAGCTCGTACGCTTCGATCGTGCGCCGCACGTCGGACGACTTGACGGAAATCTTGACGGCGTCGTACCCGAGATCCTCGATGAGGCGCACGTGCTTCATGGCGCTGCCCACCAGCGCCTCCGCGCTTTCGCGGCCGTGCAGTTCCTCCATCTCCTTCTCGAGCGAGCCGCTGTTCACGCCCACGCGGATGGGGACGTTGCGCTCCTTCGCGGCGCGCACCACCTCCGCCACGCGGTCCGGCCCGCCGATGTTGCCCGGGTTGATGCGCAGGCCGTCCGCGCCGGCTTCCACCGACGCGATCGCGAGGCGGTAGTCGAAGTGCACGTCGGCGACCAGCGGCATGCCGACCTCGGCGCGGATCGCGCCGATCGCCCGCGCCGCGGCCTCGTCGGGCACGGCCAGGCGCACGATGTCGCAGCCCAGCGTCTCGACCCGGCGGATCTCGGTGACGCAGGCCGCCACGTCGCGCGTATCGGTCTTGAGCATGGTCTGCACGCTCACCGGCGCGCCGCCTCCCACGGCAACGCGGCCGACCCGGATGCGGCGGGTGGCGCGGCGGGCGGCGGTCATGGCGCGGTTCCGGGGGGCTGTTGTTCTCTCTGGAACAGGCCCCGCACGAAGCGGCCCAGCGGCGTGAAACGGTCGATATCGCGGATGCTGATCAGAACGAAGACGCCGATAATGAGCACGGAAAACACGTTGACCAGGATATTGACCACGCGGGCGTGCACCGGCCGCCGCGTGACCCCTTCCCAGAGCGAGAACACGATGTGCCCGCCGTCCAGCACCGGCAGCGGAAGCAGGTTGATGATGGCCAGGTTGACGTTCAGGAAGCCGGTGAAGAAGACCGCCAGCATCAGGCTCGCCTTGAGCCAGACCACGTAGTACTTCACGATCGCCACGGGTCCGCCAACCTGCCTGGCGGCGGACTTGGCCGTGCGCGGCGTCAGCAGTCCGCGGAGGAAACGGAAGATGGCGTTGGTGTGGAAGCGAAGCTGGCGGGAAGGTTGAGGATGGACGCGCACATCGACGTCCACCGTCAGCGTCGGCCTCTTGAACTCGATGCCGATGCGGGGCATGCCCGCCGCCGGGTCGAACTGCGGCGTGACGTCAAGCGTCAACCTCTGGACTTGCCCGTCGCGGGTGCGCTCGACCACGGCGGCGACGGTCTCGTCCCGGTGCGCCTCGACCAGGTCGACCAGATGCGCCCGGCTCAGCACCTCCGTTCCCGCAAATTCCACGAGCACGTCGCCGGGCTCCATCCCGGCCCGCGCGGCGCTCATTCCCGGCGAAACGGCATCCACTTCGCATGCGCTGCGGGAATCGACGCCTGCCACCATCTGCACCCCGAAATCGCACTCCTCCGTCGTGACCGTTATCGTCTTCTCGGTCCGGTCCGGGCTTCGCAGGGCCAGCACGACGCTGCCGGCCATCGACGCTTCCTGGATGAACTCGCCCCATGTCTCCACGCTTACGCCGTTGACCGCGACGATCCGGTCGCCCGTGCGCATGCCCGCGGCGTAGGCCTCGGAATCCGGCGCCACATACCCGGCCACCGTCTCTTCGTTGGCCGTGGTCCAGGGCATGCCCACCCAGTACACGAGCCAGGCGATGCCCACGGCCAGGAGCACGTTGCCGGAAGCGCCGGCGAGCGAGACGAGGATCTTCTTCCCGGGGCTGATGCGCGGCAGGGGCTCGGCGTCCGCGGCGCCGGCCGGCCCCTGGATCGCGGTCATGCCGGCGGGATCGAGCTGCGGCAGCGCCACGTAGCCGCCGAACGGAATCGCGCCGATCTTGTAGACGATCCCGCCCCGCTTGCGCTGCCAGAGGGCCGGGCCGAACCCGATCGAAAAGACCTTGACCACCATGCCGCACAGCCGCGCCACGATGAAGTGCCCGAGCTCGTGCACAAAGATGGTCACGCCGAAGAACGCGATTACGGCGAGGGCGACGTAGACGTTGCCTGCGATGGCGGTGAGTAAGTTCATTTTCCGACGTCCGTCACTCCCAAGAGGCGCATCCGTGCCCGCTCCGGACAGGCGGCCCGCGACCGTGCGCGGGCGAAGTCGGGCCACACGCGTCACCCTGTTCCCGCCCGCGCCCGGAGGTCGCGGGCCACCTACAGCTTCACCTCCGCCGCCGACGCGCGTTCATCGTCCTGGACAATCGTGGCTTCGGCGAGGGCCACCTACAGCTTCACCTCCGCCGCGGCCGCGCGGGCCCAGGCATCGGCCGCCAGCACGGCGTCGAGATCCGGGTCCGGCGCGGAGGCGTGTTTTTCGAGCACGCGCTCGACGACGCGCCAGATCCCCGAAAAGGGAATCTCCCCGCGCAGGAAGCGCGCCACGGCCGTCTCGTTGGCCGCGTTGAGCACCGCCGGCATGGTTCCGCCCTGCTCGGCGGCGCGACGCGCCACGGCCAGCGCGGGGAAGCGCTTCGTGTCCGGCCTGTGAAAGTGTAGCGCACCCAGGGCGGCCAGATCAAGCGCCGGCAGTCCCCCGGGGCGCCGGTCCGGGCAGGTGAGGGCGTACTGGATGGCGAAGCGCATGTCGGGCACGCTGAGTTGCGCGACGGTGCTGCGGTCCACGAACTCCACCATGGAGTGCACGATGCTCTCCGGGTGCACGACCACCTCGATGCGCGGCACGGGCACGTCGAAGAACCAGTGCGCCTCGGCGATCTCCAGTCCCTTGTTCATGAGCGTGGCGGAATCCACCGTGACTTTCGGCCCCATGTTCCAGCTCGGATGGTTGAGGACCTCGCGGATGGTTACGGTGTCGAAGTTCACTTCCGGCCGGAAGGCGAAGGGGCCGCCCGAGGCCGTGAGCACGATGCGGTTCACGTGGCGGCGCGGCTCGCCGTGCAGGCACTGGAACACGGCGCTGTGCTCGCTGTCCACGGGCAGCAGCCGTACGCCGCGGCGGCGGCAGGCCGCGGTCACTATGCCGCCGGCGGCCACGAGCACCTCCTTGGTGGCCAGGGCCACGTCGTGGCCGGCCTCGACGGCCGCCATGACGGGCCGCAGCCCGGCCGTGCCGACCACCGCGCAGAGCACGATATCCGCTTCCGGCAGGGACGCCAGTTCCGCCAGCCCGGCCGGCCCGCGGTGCACGGTTACGCCGGGCGGCGCGGCCGCCGCGCAGCGCGCGGCCGCCGCGGCGTCGGCCACGGCCACGTGCCGCGCCCCGCACCGCGCCGCCTGCTCCAGCGCCCGGTCCGCGTCGCGGTTCACCGCCAGGCCCGCAATGCTCAGCTCGCCCGGCAGCGCCTCGACGACGCGCAGGCAGCTTTGACCGATGGAACCGGTGCTGCCCAGCAGCACTATCTTCTTCATGGGACGCCCCAACAGCCGGCCGTGCGCCGTCCCCGCCCGCGGTCACACGCGCCGCGCGTCGGCAATCCGGAATTCATGTCGCCAGCACCATCCGCGCGTACACATACAGGGCGGGGGCGGCGAAGAGCAGGCTGTCCAGCAGGTCAAGCAGGCCGCCGATGCCCGGCAGGGCGCCGCCGGAGTCCTTCACTCCGCAGGCCCGCTTGATCAGCGACTCGAACATGTCGCCCAGCACGCCCGCGCCGGTCAGCAACACGCCCAGAACGACCGCGCCGTCCGGCGCCAGGCCCAGCACGCCCAGGCGCCAGCCGTGGGCCCAGCCGAACAGCAGGCTGGCGCACACGCCCGCGCCCACGCCCCCGGCCAGGCCTTCCCATGTCTTGTTCGGCGAGATGCGCGGCAGCAGCTTGTGGCGGCCGATGCGCGATCCGACCAGGTACGCGCCGACGTCGCCGCTCTTGACCACCACAATAAGGTAGAGCACGAGCAGGCGGCCCGTGTCCCCCACCCGGTCCCAGAGCCCGCCCCGCTCCCACACGAACGCCAGGCGCGTCACGAAGTTGAACAGCAGCGGCACGTACCAGATGCCCAGCAGCGTGCAGGCCATGGTTATGATCGGCTTGTCGTTGTATTTCTGCGGAAACTGGCGGATGAACACCAGGATCAGGGAGGCCAGCAGCGCGAGCTGCTCCCAGCCGTAGGTGTCGGCCACGTCGACGGAACGCGGCCCGATGCGGCCGAAGGTTACCGTGATCAGGGCCGCCCCGCAGCCTGTCCCGACCAGTCTGAACGTGGGGATGCCCGCGCGGCCGGCCATGCGGTAGAACTCGAGCTGCGCCAGGCAGGCCAGCGCCGCGATGAGGACCCAGACCGACACCGCGGGCGCGAACTCGGCCACCAGCAGCAGGGCCAGCACGATGACCGCGGTGGTCAGCGTGCGGCGTCCGAAACGGCTAGCTGACATCGCCGAATCTCCGTTGGCGGCGGCCGTATTCCTCCAGCGCCGCCTTGAAGTGCGGTTCCCTGAAGTCGGGCCACAGCACGGCGGTGACGTACAACTCCGCGTAGGAAAGCTGCCACAGCAGGAAATTGCTCAACCGCATCTCGCCGCTGGTGCGGATCATCAGGTCGGGATCGGGCACGTCCGGAAGGTACAGGCGCCGGGCCACGGCGTCCTCGTCCACGTCCGCCGGATCGAGCTTGCCGTCGCGCACCTCCTGCGCGATGCGGCGCGCGGCCTCGGCGATCTCGGTGCGCCCGCCGTAGCTCAGCGCCAGGATAAGGTGGCCGGCGTCGTACGCCGCCGTCGCCTGCTCCACGCGCCGCAGCTCCCCGCGCACGTCGGCGGGAAGATCCCCGACGCGTCCCAGCAGCCGCAGGCGGATCCTGTTCTCGTGCAGCTCGTTCTCGTTGTCGCGGATGAACTTGCGCAGCAGGCGCATCAGGGCGGCGATTTCGGCGCGCGGGCGCGACCAGTTCTCGACGCTGAACGCATAGAGGGTCAGGTACTTCACGCCGGCGTCGCGGCAGGCCCGCACCGCGGCGCGCACCGAGTCCGCGCCCCGCTCGTGGCCCTTGATGCGGGGCAGGCCGCGCTGCCGCGCCCAGCGGCCGTTGCCGTCCATGATGACGGCCACGTGCCGCGGCACGGCGGCGGCCTGCGGCGTCGGTTTGCGTCGTTCGGCCACGGTCACAACCCCGCGCGCAGCGTGCTGTTCCGGTCCGCCCCCACGGAGAGCAGCCCCAGTGGAACCCCGGTGATCTCGCACAGGCGGTCCACGTAGGCGCGGGCGGCGGCCGGCAGATCCTCCATGCGCCGCGCGTTCCGCGTCGAGGCCCGCCAGCCCGGCATTTCCTCGTACACCGGCCGGCAGCGCACCAGCCGCCTGACGTTGGCGGGCACGCGGTCCAGGCGCTCCCCGCCGCAGTCGTAGGCCACGCAGATGCGGATCGTCTCCAGCGCGTCGAGCACGTCGAGCTTGGTCATGGCCCACATGTCGATGCCGTTGATCATGGCGCTGTACCGCGCCACCACGGCGTCGAACCACCCGCAGCGCCGCGCGCGGCCGGTGGTGGCGCCGAACTCGTGGCCCGTGCGGCCGATGTGCTTCCCGGTTTCGTCGTCCAGCTCGGTGGGGAACGGCCCTTCGCCCACGCGCGTGGTGTAGGCCTTGACCACCCCCACCACGCGGTCGATACGGTGCGGGGCGACGCCCGTGCCGGTGCAGGCGCCGCCCGCGGTGGCGTTGGACGAGGTCACGAAGGGGTAAGTGCCGAAATCGATGTCCAGCATCGTGCCTTGCGCGCCCTCGAAGAGCACGGACTTGCCGGAGGCCACGGCCCGGTTCAGGTAGACCACGCTGTCGGTGATGTACGGCGCCAGCCGCTCCGCGGCGACGGCGTACGCGGCGGTCAGGCGCGGGGGGTCCACGGGCTCGGCGCCCACGGCCTGCAGCACGCTGTTGACCTCCTCCAGGCGCTGGGCCAGCAGATCGGGAAAGGCCGGATCGACCAGGTCGCACGCGCGCAGGCCCTGGCGCGAAGCCTTGTCGCCGTACGACGGCCCGATGCCGCGCTTGGTGGTGCCGATCTTGCGTCCGCGCGCCAGGCGCGCCTCGCGGCTCTCGTCCATGAGACGGTGATACGGGAACACCACGTGGCAGCGGTCGCCGACCAGCAGCTTGTCCTTTGTCGCGATCCCGCGCGCGTGCAGGGCGTCCATCTCGCCGAGCAGGGCCAGGGGATCGACCACCACGCCGTTGCCGATCACGCAGATCTTGTCGTCGTGCAGGATGCCCGAGGGTATGAGGTGCAGCACGTAGTGCTCCGCGCCGATCTCAACGGTGTGGCCCGCGTTGTTGCCGCCCTGGTAGCGCGCCACCACGTCGGCTTCCTCGGTCAGCACGTCGATAATCTTGCCCTTGCCTTCATCGCCCCACTGGGCGCCCACGATCACCGTATTCGGCATGTTTCAGTCTCCGCTTGCTGTGAGATGATCGACCACGCAGTCCTGCATCGCGTCCGTCAGCTCGGCGTAAACCGGCAGCGCCAGCGTTTCGGCGGCGGCCCGTTCGCTGTGCGGGAAATCGCCCGCGCGGTAGCCCAGCCGCGCGAAGCACGGCTGCAGGTGCAGCGGCACGGGATAGTACACCTCGCACCCGATCCCCGCCCGCTCCAGCCGCCGGCGCCGCGCGTCCCGTCCGGACGCCCTGACCACGTACTGGTTGTACGTGTGAAAGTTGGCCAGCCCGGAATCGCGGTATCGCGCCTCGGGAGCGCCGATCGCCGTGCCGGCCAGCGCCGCGTCGTACCGGGCCGCCCGCCGGCGCCGCCCGGCATGCCACTCGTCCAGGCGCGAAAGCTTGACATCAAGGACTGCCGCCTGCAGCGCGTCAAGCCGGAAGTTGCCGCCCACCAGCTCGTGGCGGTACTTGGGCTCCATGCCGTGGTTGCGCAGGCGGCGCATGCGCTCGTACAGGCCGGCGTCGTTCGTCAGCACCATGCCGCCGTCGCCGAACCCGCCCAGGTTCTTGGATGGAAAGAAGCTCAGGCAGCCCGCATCGCCCATGGCCCCCGCCCGTCCGCCCCCCGGATACTCGGCGCCCACCGCCTGGCAGGCGTCCTCGACCACGCGCAGGCCGTGCTCCCGGGCCAGGGCCCGCAGGGGGTCCATGTCCGCCGCCTGCCCGAAGAGGTGCGCGGGCAGCAGCACGCGCGGGGTCACGCCGCGGAAGCGCGCGGGCGGGTCCGCCAGCAGCGCGGCCGCCGACCGCGGATCGATGTTGTACGTGCCGGGATCGATGTCCGCCAGCAGGGGCACGGCGCCCAGGCGCACGATGCAGCCCAACGTCGCGAAAAAGCTGTAGGGCGTGGTGACCACGCCGTCGCCGGGCCCCACGCCGAGCGCCATCAGCGCCACCAGCAGGGCGTCGGTGCCCGAAGACACGCCCAGCGCGTGGCGCACGCCGCAATACGCGGCCATGCGCGCCTCGAAACGCTCCACGGTCGGCCCGAGCACGAAGCGCTGTTCGTCGCACACCGCGTCCATGGCGCGGCGGATTTCGTCGCGCAGCCCGGCGTACTGGGCCCTGAGATCGAGAAGGGGCACCTGCATGCGTCGTCGTGTCCTGCGCTTAAGACTTCATCTTTCCCCGCCGGACGCGCAATCCGGGCCGTTGTCCGCCGCCGTCAAGAGGGGATCCCGTACCCCCGCCGCCTCGAATGCCGCGGCCCTTTCCACGCAACTGGGACACGTGCGGCAAGGGCTTTCCTGTCCTCGGTAGCAGGTCCAAGTATGCGCGTAGTCCACGCCGATCTCCAGACCAATCTTGAGCACCTCGCGCTTGGAAAGCGACGCGTACGGCGCGTGCACGGTCACGGGGTCGCGCCGGTTCAGGCGCAGCACGCCGTTGACGGCCTGCACGAACTCCGGCGTGCAGTCCCAGTAGCCGTAGCGGTCCTGGGCCTGGGCCGCGTAGAAAACGTCGCGCCCGCCGCGCGCCTCCGCCCAGGCCGCGGCCAGGGCCAGCAGCGTCATGTTGCGGTTAGGCACGTAGGTGGGCGGCTGGTCGCGCTGCGCGGCGTCGATCTCGGCCATGTCCGGCACGGCCGCGCCGCGGCCGGTGAGGGCCGAAACGGCGGCCGTCAGGCCGCCGAAGAACGCCATGTCGACGACGCGGTGCTCGGCTATGCCCAGGCGCCGCGCGTTCCAGCGCGCCGCCTCAATCTCACGGGCGTGTTTCTGTCCGTAGCGCACGGTCAGCGCGCCGACCGCCCCCGCGCCGCGGCGACGGCACACGTCGTGCAGCAGCGTGACGGAATCCATGCCGCCGGAAACCAGTACCACGGCCTTGTCCATGTCGCGTCGCTCCGCCCTCGCAGGAGTGTGAGTCACGGCGTCCGGACTTGACCCTCCCACTCACACACCCGCACACCCACGCACCCACACACTCACCGCACTCCCACCACCTTGTGCAGCGGCACCTGCAGCCGCGCCGGCAGGCTGTCGCGGATGATCCACCGCGCCAGCTCGGCGGGCGCCAGCCGCCCCCAGGCCGGGCTGAACAGGACGGCCGCGCAGCGCGCGTAGAGCGCGTGGCGCGCCGCGAAAGCCCTGGACCATTCGTAGTCGCCCGCGTCGCAAACGACGAACTTGACCTGGTCGGCCGGCCGCAGGCGGCGCAGGTTCGCTTCGTCAAACGACGCCCCCGCGCCGCTGCCCGGGCACTTGACGTCCATGACGGTCACCACGCCGTCCGGCAGCACGGAAATGTCGCGGGTTCCGTTGGTCTCGACCAGCACCGGCCTGCCGGTTTCTTCCAGCAGGCGCGAAGCAAGCGCGGCGCAGCCTTCCTGCAGAAGCGGCTCGCCGCCGGTGATTTCCGACATGGCGGCCCCCGACGCCGCGGCGGCCGACGCGAGCTCCGGGACGGGCACGTCCGTGCCCGGCCCGAAGGCCTGCGGCGTGTCGCAGTAGGCGCAGCGCAGGTTGCAGCCGGCCAGGCGGATGAAGAAGCAGGTCAAGCCGGCAAAGGTCGACTCGCCCTGCAGCGAAGTGAACGTTTCGCACACGTTGACCGTCCCCGGCCCGGACAGAGCCGCGGACGCGTTTGCCGTCCCTTTCATGAGACGCATTCTACCCGCGCGCCGCGCCGGATTGCAATGCCGACCGGTTTGAAGCTTTTTTTCGTGGAACACGGCGGCGGAATGGTGGAATAGTGTGGCCCTCCGGTCCGCGCGATGCGCCGGGAACCCGCCATGAAGGCCAGGCAAACCGAGATGGCCCCCGAGCCGGGCAGCGTGCTGCCGGCGGAGGTGGAGCTGCTGCTCGCCGGGCACCTGGGCCCGGACGCCGCGCCGGAGATGTTCGCGCTGGCGGACGTGCATCCCTCGGGCCGCTTCGGGCAGGCGTGGGCCGCGGTCGGCGGCCGCCGCCTGGCGATCGCGGACTTCAACGCCGCCGAGGGCCCGCGGGTCAGCGTCACGCCGCTGGACAAGGACGTGGAGCTGGAGATCGTCGCGGGCGCGGGCAGCAGCCGCTTCCGCGTGATCCGCCAGGGCCGCCTCGCCGAGGAGCTGCGCTTCAGCTGCCGCCAGGGCAAGCGCTTCAGCCGGCTGCTGCACTCCGCGCAGAGGCTGAGCCGGGGGGAGCGCGCGGTTGCGGCGGGCGAGGCCGCGGCCCCGGCCGAAGAAGCCCTGTGCCGCAAGTGCGGGCGGCTCATCCCCGAGTGGGCCGACACCTGCCCGCGCTGCCTGCACCGGCGCCGGATCCTGTGGCGCCTGATGGGCTATGCCTTGCGCCGCAAGCGGCTCCTGTACGTGGGCTTCGGCAGCGCCATGGCCGCCGCGGCGCTGGACCTCCTGCCGCCGAAACTGACCCAGCTGCTGATCAACAACGTGCTCATGCCGTCGGATCACCGGCGCACGGAATGGCTGTGGCCCCTGATCGGGGCCATGGCGGCAATCATCGGCGTGCGGGTCTGCCTGCAGCACCTGCGCCTCAACCGCCTGGCGCAGCTCGGCGAATACATCACGCACGACCTGCGCACGCAGGCCTTCGCGCACCTGCAGAAGATGTCGCTGGCCTACTTCAGCAAGAAGCCCACGGGCCACCTGATCAGCCGCATCACGCAGGACACCGAGCGGCTGTGGGACTTCGTCGCCTTCGGCATCGTGGAAGTGGTGCTGTCGGCCGTGATGGTCGTGGGCATCGCCGCCATCCTGTTCGCGGCGGAGCCGGCGCTGGCGCTGCTGACCATGCTGCCGATCCCGCTGAGCGTCGCGGTGACGTACTTTCACGTGCGGGCCATGCGCGCGATGCTGCGGCGCCTCTGGGCGAAGTGGTCGGGCATGACCGGCGTAATCGGCGACGTGATCCCCGGCGTGCGGGTCGTGAAAGCCTTCACGCAGGAAGAGCGCGAGATCGCCCGCTTTGACGGCAAGAGCGCGGCGGTGCTCGACGACAGCGTGCGCGTGCACCGCGAATGGACCATGTACTGGCCGAAGCTGTCGCTGCTGCTGAACCTGGGCACCTTCGCCATCTGGGCCTACGCGGCCCCGCGCGTGCTGAACCGCCGCTTCGAGCTGGGCACGTTCGTCATGTTCCTGGGCTACGTGTGGATGTTCTACGGCCCCGTGGAGCACCTGGGCATGATGAACCGCATGTTCCAGCGCGCCGTGACCTCGGCGCACCGGGTCTTCGCGCTGCTGGACGCGCCGCCGACCGTCTACACGAAGCCCGCCGCCGCGCGCGGGCGGCGCGTCGCGGGCGGGATCCGCTTCGAGAACGTCTCGTTCAGCTACGACGGCGTAAAGCGCGTGCTGCAGGACATCGATCTCGTCGTCGAGCCGGGCCGTGTCATCGGCCTGGCGGGTCCTTCGGGCGGCGGCAAGACCACGATGATCAACCTGGTCTGCCGGTTCTACGACCCGGTCGAGGGGCGGATCACGATCGACGGAATCGACCTGCGGGACTGGGACCTGCACGACCTGCGCAGCCAGATCGGCGTGGTGCTCCAGGAACCGTACCTGTTCCAGGGCACCGTGGCCGAGAACATCGGCTACGGCCGGCCGGGCGCGACCATGGACCAGATCATCGAGGCCGCGCGGGCGGCCAACGCCCACGACTTCATCGTGGGCTTCCCGGACGGCTACGACACCACGGTGGGCGAGCGCGGGCAGACCGTCTCGGGCGGGGAAAGGCAGCGGCTCAGCATCGCGCGGGCGGTCCTGAACAACCCGCGCATCCTGATCCTGGACGAGGCGACCAGCAGCGTGGACTCGAAGACCGAAATGAAGATCCAGGAGGCGATCGACCGCCTCGTGCGGGGTCGCACCACCATTGCCATCGCGCACCGCCTCAGCACGCTGCGCCGGGCCGACCGCCTGGTGATCCTCGACAAGGGCAAGCTGGTGGAACAGGGGTCGCACGACGAGCTGATGGCCGCGGACGGCATGTACGCCGGCCTGCACAAGACGCAGGCGCAGCTGCACGCGCTGTTCGCGGTGTGAAGAGCGTGTCGGGTGTCGCGTGTCGCGCGGAGGAGAGCCTGTCGCGCGGCGGGAAAGGCCCTGTCACCCGACGCCCGACACGGCAACGGAAAGGCGCTCTGAGATGAACACGAACGGTCCTGACGCCGGGCTTCGGCTGTGGCGCGATGAGCGCGGGCGCCTCGTGTATCGCGCGGCGCCGGAAGCCGAAACGTCGGAGAATGTCCGCGTGGCGCGCTGTTTCCCGTGGACCCGCCGCGACGAATACGTGTCGATCCGCGACAAGGACGAGAAGGAACTGTGTCTCCTGCGCAGTCTCGATGGGCTGGCCGCGGAAACGCGACGGCTGATCGAGGAGGAACTGAACGCGGACGAATTCGCGCCGCGCATTACCGCGGTTGAGCGGGTGGAGACCATGTTCGACCTCATGACCTGGAAGGTGCGGACCGCGTCCGGCCCCGTCGAGCTGCAGGTCAGACAGGCCGAGGACGTGCGCCAGCTCGACAGCGGCCGCGTCCTGATTCGCGACCACGCCGGCGGCACGTTCCAGATCGAGAACGTGGCGGAACTGGACGCCCGAAGCCGGTCGCTCGTGGAGGAGCACCTGGGATGAACGACGCTCAGCTCCACTTGCGCAGCAGGCGCTCCGCGTCATCCGCCCGCGTTTCGCCCGCGATCAGGATGATGCCTTCGGCCGTGCCGATCTGCGACGCCACCGTGTCCAGCGTGTTCAGATCGCCGAACAGCTGGATGCGTTTGCCGGCGGCGTGAATCTTGCGGTAGACCGCGGGCCACTCGGTCACGGGCTTGTTGCCTTCGCCGGGCACCCACTGCACGCCCTTGAGCTCTTCGATGCGCAGAAGCGAATCGAGGTGCGGCAGCTGGCCCGTCCCGTCGAGGTGGTAGAAGGCGTTGGCCAGCTTGCGGCAGGACGCCACAATCTCCGGCCGGACAAACTCGTCGAACATGTCCGGCCCGAGCATGTACGCGAAGTCGCACTGCAGCATGTAGTACGGCGCGGCGGAAAAGATCGGCGTCCAGGCCGTGTAGCCCGGGTTGACCGGACGCAGGGCGGCGTTATAGGCCCCGAAGGCGCGCCACCACGCGTTGTGCGCTTCCCACGTCAGGCGCTTGACTTCGCCGGGAGCGTCATAGAGATCGTACAGCAGCCGTTCGCCGGGCCGGAAGGTTGAGACGATGTCGAGGTTGCCGCCCAGATCGGTCATGCTCATCTGCACGCGGCCCTGCCAGCGTTCGATTCCGCTGCGGTAGATGTCGCCGATCCGCCGGAACCAGACGTTGTCCGCTTCGGGAGGCGCCAGGGAAATCTCGCGAATCGGCCGATCCTCGGCTCCCCTGGGCGGATGGAACCACACGGTGGACGCCGCGGCTTCCAGTTCGCCGCCGACAAGGGCCGCCAGGACCCCGGGGCCGAAATTGACCCAGAAGGACGGAAACCCGTCCGCGACCCATGTCCCGCAGGAGAGATCGTAATCCGCGCGGTCCACGATCCGCTCCGCGGAGACGGAGAGCGGATACTGCGCCTGAAAACCGTACGCGGGAAGATCCGGCTCGGACCGTCCCGGGTCACGGCGCGGCCCGCAGGCGTTGATCAAGGGACGCTTCAGCTCGCCGTTCCACCAGCGAGCATAGTCGCCGGCGATTTGGTCCCACCGCGAACGCTCAAACGCTATGGTCATACTTCGAAACCGGAATCCTTCTATATCCCGCCGGCGCGGCCCGCGCAACCCCAATGCGAGGCCCCGACGCCGCACCCGCCTCGATCCGCCTCGATCCAGCCTTGCACGGCGCCGGGATATCGTTCAACATGTCTCCGATCGCGCCCCCCGCGGGTGTTCTTGAAAGGCAGGGCATCTCGTCCGTGAAACAAAGGCCTCTGCTCGGAATCAGCGCCGGCGACCCGGCGGGGATCGGTCCGGAGATCACGGCCAAGGCACTCGCCATCGAGGAAACCTGCCGCATCGCGCGCCCCATGGTCGTGTGCGACCGGCGCATCATTGACGACGCCATACGTTTCTGCCGTCTCCCGCTCGCGACGCGCGCGATTGCGCGCCCCGCAGAAGGGCGGTACACGCACGGCGTGATCGACGTTCTGGACGTGCCCAACGTCGACATGAAGCGCTTCGCCTACAACACGGTCGCCGCCATGACCGGCGACGCCGCCTACGCCTGCGTGGAGCGCGTGATCAAACTGGCCCTGCGCGGCGAGATCGACGCCACGGTCACCGGGCCGATCCACAAGCAGGCCCTCAACATGGCCGGCCACCGCTACGCCGGGCACACCGAGATCTATGCCGCGCTGACCGGCGCCAGAGACTGCGCCATGATGCTCGCGGACGGCGACTTCCGCGCCGTGCACGTCTCGCTGCACGTGTCCATGCGCGAAGCCTGCGACCGCGTGAAGCGGGCGCGCGTGCTGCGCGTGATCGAGCTGGCCGACGACGCCTGCCGCCGGCTGGGCATCGCCGCGCCCAGAATCGCCGTGGGGGCCCTCAATCCTCACTGCGGGGAAGGCGGACTTTTCGGCCGCGAAGAGATCGAGGAAATCGCGCCCGCCGTCGAGGACGCGCGCAAACGGGGTTTCAACGCCGAGGGGCCCATCCCGTCCGACACGGTCTTCAGCAAGATGCGCGGCGGGCAGTACGACGTGGTCGTGGCCATGTACCACGACCAGGGCCACATCCCCATCAAGCTGGCGGGCCTGCGCTACGACCACACCACGGACGCGTGGACAAGCGTTTCGGGCGTAAACGTCACGCTGGGCCTGCCCATCATCCGCACCTCGGTGGACCACGGCGTCGCCTTCGACAAGGCCGGCCAGGGCCGGGCCAACCCCGAGAGCATGATCCAGGCCATCCAGCTCGCCGCCCGCCTGGCGCGCCATTCCCGCCCCCGCTCCGCGTGAACAGCCGCGTCCTCCCGCTGACCCGCGGGCCCGAGATTTCCTCTCGGCGGGATTGCTTTTCCGGAGGAAAACCGGTAATCTGGCGGCCCCGCTGGGAAAGCCGGGACAGCCGCGAAAGCGCCGGAAGCGGGCGAAGGAGACGACTGATGGCCGGAATCTTCAAAGCTTACGATATCCGCGGAGTATACGGCGACACGCTGACCGACGAAACGGCCGTGGCCGTCGGACGCGCCTTCGCCACGTTCCTGGGATGCCGCAAGGTCGTCGTCGGCCGCGACATGCGGTCGCATTCCGGACCGCTCTTCCGCGCGCTGGCGGAAGGTCTCACGCAACAGGGCGCCGACGTCGTGGACCTGGGCCTGTGCTCCACGCCCATGTGCTATTTCGGCTGCGGGTCGCTGGAAGCCGACGCTTCGATCATGATCACCGCCTCGCACAATCCCGGCGAATGGAACGGGTTCAAGCTCACGCGCGCCAAGGCCGTGCCGATCAGCGGGGATACGGGCATCCGGGACATCGAGCGCATCGTGCGCGACAGGGCGTTCGCCCCTCCGGCCGCCGCCCGCGGGCGCGTGAGCGCGCACGACGTGGTTTCCGCCTACCGCGCGCACGTGCGGCGCCTGGCCGGTCTGAAACGCCCCGTGCGCATCGCCGCCGACATGGCCAATGCCATGGGCGTCTACGAGGCCAAGGCCCTGGCGGGGCTCGTGGAGATCGATCCGCTGTTCAACGAGTTGGACGGCACGTTCCCCAGCCACGAAGCCAACCCGCTGAAGACCGAAACCCTGGACGCGCTGCGCGCCAGGGTGCGCGGCGGGGCTTACGACTTCGGGGTCGGCTTCGACGGCGACGCCGACCGCGTCGGCTTCGTGGACGAGCGCGGCGAAGTCATACCGATGGACATCGCCGGCGCGCTGATGGCGGCGGAGATGCTCAAGCGCGAAAAGGGCGTTGTGCTGTACGACCTGCGCTGCAGCTGGGCCGTGAAGGAAGTCATCCGGGAGAACGGCGGCCGGCCCGTGATGAGCCGCGTGGGACACGCCTTCATCAAGCAGCAGATGCGCGACAACAACGCGCTGTTCACGGGCGAGTTCTCCGGCCACTTCTACTTCCGCGACAACTATTTCACGGAAAGCTCGGCCATGGCCGTGCTGTGCGTGGCCAACATCGTCAGCGCCGCCGGCGGCAGGCCGCTTTCCGCGCTGGTCAGGCCGCTCCGGCGCTACGCGGACAGCGGCGAGATCAACTCCACCGTCAAGGACCCGCCGGCCGTGCTGGAGCGTCTCAAGGGCAAGTACGCCGACGGACGGCAGTTTTTCCTGGACGGCATCAGCGTCGAGTACGACGACTGGTGGTTCAACGTCAGGGCTTCGAACACCGAACCCCTCGTGCGGCTGAACGTCGAGGCGAAGAGCAACGCCCTGATGGAGCAGAAACGGGACGAGCTGCTGGCGGAGATCAGGGCGTGACCGTTCAGGGGCGGGTCCGGCGGCCCCGCCCTACCCGTCCTGACTCCGATGCCGGGTCGGGCGTGGGCGCCGCACGCGCCGGGAGACCGGGCGGATGAACTGTGACGAGACACGACGGGAGGCCGTGCGGCGTTTCGAGCAGGTATTCGGCCGCGCCCCCTCCGCGACCGCCTACGCGCCGGGCCGCGTGGAGGTCATCGGCAACCATACGGACTACAACGAGGGCTATGTCCTCTCCGCCGCCATCGACATGGGGACTTTCTTCCTGGCGGCGCGGCGCGACGACGGCGCCTGCCGCCTCACGGCCGGCGACCTCATGCGGACCGTGGAATTCCCCGTCGCCGATCCCCGCCCCGACAAGGCCGCGCCCTGGGCCAACTACGTCAAAGGCATCGTCCACGGCCTGACGCGCGGCCGCGGCGCGCGGCGCGGTTTCGACGCGCTCTTTCTCGGCAATCTGCCCCTGGGCGCCGGGCTTTCCAGCTCGGCCGCGCTGGAAATGTCGGCCGGGCTCGCGCTGGGCGCGCTTTTCGAAGTCCGGCTCGACCGGCTCGCCATGGCGCGCCTGGGTCAGGCCGCGGAGCACGAGTTCGCGGGCGTCAAGTGCGGCTTGCTTGACCAGATCACCAGCCTGTTCGCGCGCGCCGGCAGCCTGGTCATGACCGACTTCCGCGCGCTGACGACGGAAGACGTGCCGCTCGGCGGCGACGCCGTCTTCCTGATGTGCAACACCGCGGTCAAGCACGCGCTGGTGGACGGGGAGTACAACCGGCGGCGACGGAGCTGCGAGAAAGCGGCGGCCTGTTTCGCATCGGTCCTGGACCACCCCGTGAAGGCCCTGCGCGACGTTGCCTGGCATGAATGGGAGCGGCACGCGCCGGCCATGGAGCCGGTGGCGGCGCGGCGCGCGGCGCACGTGATCGGCGAAAACACGCGCGTGCTGCGCGGCCGCGAGCTGCTGGCCGGCGGCCGGCTGGAGGAATTCGGACGACTGATGTTCGCGTCGCACGAAAGCTCGCGCGTGAACTTCGAGAATTCCTGCCCGGAGCTGGATTTCCTGGTGAAGACGGCGGGCGCCGTTCCCGGCGTGCTGGGCGCGCGCCTTTCCGGGGGCGGTTTCGGAGGCAGCGCGGTCGTGCTGATCCATCCCCGCGACGCCGAGGTCGCCGGCCATGCCCTGACGGCCGCCTACGCGAAGGAGTTCGGCCATCCCTGCGACGTCCGCGCGGTCACGCCGTCCGAAGGCGCGCGCCTCATGGAAGGCTGACGGGCGGGCGGGCGGGCGGGTGTTTCAACGTCCAACCGCCGGACGGCTCTTGCCTCGAGGGACGTCGGGCGTTGACTGCCTGATCCCCAGCGGCGTGTGGCGTCCCGCGCGATAGGGATGCCGCAGGGCCGCCGTGACGAATTCCTTCGCTTTCGCCACGGCATCGGCCAGCGTTTCGCCGCGCGCCAGGAACGCCGTGATGGCCGCCGAAAACGCGCAGCCCGTGCCGTGCGTCCGCGCCGCCTCGACCATGTCCGCGCGGAACTCGCGTATCTCGCCCTTCTCGCACAGCACGTCCACCGCGATCCCCTGCCCCGCGCGCTCCGGCCCGGCCTTCGCCGTCGGGCTCCCGGCGCTCCCCAGGTGTCCGCCTTTGGCGACGCACGGCGCGCCGAACCGCTTCTCGATCAGCGCGGCGGCCTCTTTCAGATCGTCCGCGCCGCGAATCCGTTTTCCCGCCAGAATCTCCGCCTCGGGCAGATTGGGCGTGACCGCCGCGGCCAGCGGGAACAGCTCGCGGCACAACGCCTGCACGGCGTCGTCGCGCAGAAGCTTCGCGCCCGAAGTGGCCACCATCACGGGGTCAACCACCAGAACGGGAAGCGCCGCTTCGCGCACGGCCGCGGCCACGGCGCGGACGATTTCCACCGCGTACAGCATCCCCGTTTTGGCCGCGGCGACGGGAAAGGCGCGGCACACGGTCCGGATCTGCAGCGCCACCATCTCGGGCGTGGCCGGCAGAATGCCCGCGACTTCGTCGGGGTTCTGGGCGGTCAGACACGTGATCGCGCTCGTGCCGAACGCGCCGAGGGCAAAGAAGGCCTTGAGGTCCGCCTGGATCCCGGCTCCGCCGCCGCTGTCGGACCCGGCGATCGTCAGGCAGACCGGAACGGTTTGCGGGTCCTGAATCACCTGATCTGCCCGGCCTTGGCCAGCGCTTTCGCCTCCACGCTCTGGATTTCGGCGTAGCCCTGCGCCGCGGCCGGATTCAGGCCCGCGCTGGCTTCCATGGACGAATCGGCCTCGTTGTAGATGGAACCGGGGCAGTCGCCCAGGGAGGCGAAGTGCATGTGGCCCTTGTACAGGCTCAGCGTCACCGTGCCCGTGGCCGGCGCCGCCAGCTCGCGGATGGCCGCCATGGCCGCGCGCGTGGAGGGATCGAAGGCCCGGCCGTCGTAGACCTGCCGCGCCACCAGCGGCGAAAGCGACGCGAACAGGTCCGCCGCCCGCCGGTCCATCACGGCCTGATACACCTGCAGCAGCGCGTGCCCCAGCAGCTCCATGCCGGGCGCTTCATACACGCCGCGGCTCTTGGTGCCGATGATGCGGTTCTCCAGCGCGTTCTTCAACCCCACGCCGTTGCGGCCCGCGATGCGGTTGGCCTCCCGCATGCAGGCCAGCGGGTCGAGCTTGCGGCCGTTGATGGCCGCGGCCTTGCCCTGTTCGAACCGGATCACGACATCTTCGCTCCGGTCCGGAGCGTTCCGCGGCCAGACGCCCATCTGCGGCTCCACGATCGTGCAGGGCGTGGACAGGCTCTCAAGGTCCTCCGCCTCGTACGAGATCCCGGCCAGGTTCGCGTCGGTGGAATAGCGCTTGCCGGCCGTCCGGAAGGCGGGGATCCCGGCTTTCTCGAGGTAGTCGGCCATCTGTTTCCGGCCGGGAAATTCCCGCAGCAGGACGGGGTCCCGCCACGGCGCATAGACCCTCATATCGGGGGCCAGCACGTTGGTGTAGCGCTCGAAACGCATCTGGTCGTTGCCCCGCCCCGTGGCCCCGTGGGCCAGCACGGCGCATCCGCGCCTGCGCATTTCCGCGACAAGCCCCCGCACGGTGACGGCGCGGGCAATGCCGGTCGAGTTCCAGTACCCGCCGTCATACATGGCCCGCGCCATGATCACGTCGAAGCACGCCGCGGCCATCTCGGCCTTGAGATCGACGATCACGGTTTCCGCGCCGCACGGCGCCATGCGCTCGGCGACGGCGGCGATGTTCGGCTCGTCCGGCTGGGCCAGGTCCGCCGTAAAGCACAGCACGTCCACCCCGGCATCGAGAAGCCGGCGCGTAACGGTCTTGCTGTCGAGACCGCCGGAAACGCACACGCCAACCTTGGCGCCTTTCAACTCGTTGATCGTCATGACCGTCTCCGCCCGGCTATTCCGCCTTTGCCTCTTCCTGTTCCGGAGCGGCGGCTTCGCCGGCTGCCGCCTCCTCCGGCGCCGGCTCCTCCGCGGCGTCCGCTTCGGGCGCCGCTTCCACGGCCTCCGCTTCCGCCTCGGCTTCGGCCGGGGCGGATTCGCCGTGGATTTCCGCCAGGCAATCGTGAATGATATCCAGCGCTTCTTCCAGTTCGTTGTCCTTTACGTTCAGCGGCGGCAGCATCCGCACGACCGTCTCGGCGGTCGCCACCGTGAGCAGCCCGACGTCGCGCATCCTCTCCACGAGCTCCTTGACGGGCTGATCCAGTTCCAGTCCCAGCATCAGGCCGCGGCCGCGCACGCTCACCACGTGCGGAAACAGCTCGATGAAGCCTTCCAGCCCCTCGCGCAGCAGATCGCCGGCGCGCCTGGCCTTCGCGAGCAGCCCTTCCTCTTCGATCACGTCGAGCGTGGCCAGCGCGGCCGCGCAGGCCGGCGGCGTGCCGCCGAACGTGCTGGCGTGGCGGCCCGGCGTGAACACGTCGGCGAGCTTCGGCCCGCTGACCGCGGCGCCGATGGGGTAGCCGCTGCCCAGCGACTTGGCCAGCGAGAAAGCGTCGGGCTCCACGCCCGAAGCCTGGAAGGCGAACCAGTCGCCGGTGCGTCCCAGGCCGCACTGCACTTCGTCGCACAGCATCAGCAGCCCCCTGTCGTCGCAGAGCTTGCGCAGGCCCTGCATGAATTCGTCCGCGGCCGGAATGACGCCTCCTTCGCCCTGTATGGCTTCGACCAGCACGGCCACGGTCTTGTCGTTGACCAGCGCCTCGACGGAGGCCAGGTCGTTCAGGTCCGCGTGCGCGAAGCCCTCGGGCATGGGCTCGAACCCCTTCTGGATCTTGGCCTGCCCGGTGGCCGCGGCCGTGGCCAGGGTGCGGCCGTGGAACGAGTTGCGCATGCAGATGACCTCGTACTTGCCGGCGTCGTGGCCCCACAGCCGCGCGAGCTTGATCAGCGCCTCGTTCGCCTCCGCGCCCGAGTTGCAGAAGAAACACTTGCCGCCCAGCGCCAGCCCGGAGAGCCGCTCGGCCAGCCGCGCCTGGTTTTCGGTGTAGTACAGGTTCGACACGTGCATCAGCCGCGCGACCTGCTCCTGGACCGCGGCCACCACGCGCGGGTGGCAATGCCCCACGTTCTGGACGGAGATGCCCGCGATGAAGTCCAGATAGACCTTGCCGTCGGCGTCCCAGACGCGCGTGCCCCGCCCTTCCACGAGAGCCAGCTGCTGCGCGTAGGTGTGCATCACGTAGCGGTCGAATCGTTCGGCGATTTCCTGCGTCTTACTCATTGTTCACTGTCTCCGTGTTCACTATCTCCGTTCCGACACCCTTGTCGGTGAATATTTCCAGCAGCAGCGCATGCGGCATGCGCCCGTCTATCATGTGCACCTTGCGCACGCCGGCCCGCAGCGCCTCCACGCAGCTCCTGATCTTCGGCAGCATCCCGCCGGAGATCACGCCCCGCGCGATCAGGCCGTCCACCTCGCCGACGCGCACCGTCGACAGCAGCGACTCCGGATCGCCGGGGTCGCGCAGCAGGCCGGGCACGTCCGACAGGAACGCCAGCTTGCGCGCGCGCAGCGCCCGGGCCACGGCCGCGGCCGCCACGTCGGCGTTCATGTTGTGCACCCGCCCGTCCGGCCCCATGCCCAGCGGCGTGATGACCGGGATCGTGTTGTTCTCCAGCAGCGCCAGCACGGGCGCCACGTCCACCTCGCCCGGCTCGCCCACGAAACCCCAGTCCAGTTTCTCGCCCGTGTCCGGGTCCGTGCCGGTCTGGCGCGTGGCGCGGAAGATCTTCTCGCCGTGCAGGCCCTCGGCCCTGGCGCCGAACTCGCGCAGGCCCTGCACGAGGCGCGGATTCACGTCGCCCTTGATGACCTTTTCGACGACCTCGATTGTGCGCTCGCACGTCACCCGCAGCCCGTGCACGAAGCGGGCCTTGATGCCGCGCTCCTGCATGCCGCGCGTTATGGCCTTGCCGCCGCCGTGCACGACCGCCATCCGCAGGCCCACGCATTCCAGGAAGGCCACGTCCTGCAGCACGCTCCGCACGCGCGCGGGATCTTCCATGGCGCTGCCGCCGAACTTGACGACGACCACCGCGCCCCGGAAATCCCGGATGTAGGGCAGCGCCTCCACCAGCACCGCCGCCTTGTCCGTCGCGTTCTTCATCGCGCTCCGCCTCAGGTCATGTAATCGGCGTTGATCTTCACGTAGTCGAGGCTGCAGTCGCAGGTATAGACCGTGTCGGCGCCCGCGCCGCGGTGCAGATCGATCGCGATGGTGAACGCCGGGCGGGCGTAGACGGCCGCCAGCGCCTCCGGCGAAGCCTGCGGGGCCGGGCCTCCGCCGCGCACGGAGGGCACTTCGTCGAACGTGACGTCCACGCGGCCGGGATCGAACTCCGCGCCGGAGTAGCCCAGCGCCGCGACCACGCGGCCCCAGTTGGGATCGCCCCCGAACCAGGAGGTCTTGCACAGCGGCGAATTGGCCACGGCCCGGGCCGCGCGCGCCGCGTCGGCGTCGCTGGCCGCGCCCCTGACCGCGACCGTAACGAACTTGGTTGCGCCTTCGCCGTCCAGCACGACGGCCCGCGCGAGCTTCATGGCCACGCAATCGACGGCTTCCGCGAAGCGGCTCCAGGCCGGATGGCGCGGGGTCAGCTCCGGTCCGCCGGCCGCGCCGTTCGCCAGGCAAAGCAGCGTGTCGTTGGTGCTCATGTCGCCGTCCACGGTGATCCGGTTGAAGCTTCGGGCGGCCGCCGCCGCGAGGCAGGCGCGCAGCGCGCCGGCGGGCACGGCGGCGTCGGCGGTCATGAACGCCAGCATCGTGGCCATGTCCGGGCTGATCATGCCGGCGCCCTTGGCCATGCCCCCCACCCGCATGCGCGCCCCGTCCGCTTCGAACTCCACCGCGGCCTGCTTGTCCCTTGTGTCGGTGGTCATGATCGCGCGCGCCGCGGCGGGCCCGCCGTCGGCGGCCAGCGCCGCCGCGGCCAGGCCTATGCCCGCCTCGATGCGGTCCATGGGCAGGCGCTTGCCGATCGTGCCGGTCGAGCAGACCAGGACCTCGCCGGAATCCAGACCCAGCGCGCGCGCGGCCAGCGCGGCCGTGCGTTCGGCGTCGGCCATGCCCGCGGCGCCGGTGCAGGCGTTGGCGCAGCCGCTGTTGATGACCACGGCGCGCGCGGCGCCGGCGCGCAGCCGGTCGCGGCACAGGATCACGGGCGCGGCCTGCACCCGGTTGGTGGTGAATACGCCCGCCGCGCTGGCCGGCTTGTCCGACACCAGCAGCGCCATGTCCGGCGCGGCTTTCTTGATGCCCGCGTGCACGCCCGCCGCCCGGTAGCCCCGGGGCGCCGTCACGCCGCCTTCGATTTCCTTCAACTCGTGCATGTTTCCGGCCTTCTTCCCGCGCAAAGCCCGCCACTATTACCGAACACCGCGCAAAAGTCGATATAGAAACATGGGCTGAAGCATGGAAAGGTGTCCGGGCGTCGCTTCCGCGGCGGCGGACGGACAAGCGCGAAGATCCGGGCGGGGGCGGCTACCGCTTGGAGAACTGGAAGCGCTTGCGGGCGCCGGGGCGTCCCGCCTTCTTGCGCTCCTTCATGCGCGCGTCGCGCGTGAGACAGCCGCTGCCCTTGAGGACCTCGCGCAGCGAACCGTCGGCCGCCGAAAGGGCGCGCGCGAGCGCGTGCCGCAGCGCGCCGGCCTGGCCCGAAACGCCGCCGCCGGCGAGCGTGGCGAAAACGTCGTACTTCGACTCCGTGCCCGTCAGCATGAGCGGCTGGCGGATGTAGTGGCGCAGCGCCTCGCTTGGAAAGTAGTCTTCCATCGGCCGGCGGTTGACCTTCCACGTCCCCGTGCCTTCGGCAAGGCGTACCCGCGCCGCGGCTTCCTTGCGCCGGCCGGTCGCACTGAACTCACTGGCTTTTTCCGTCACTTCCGTTCCTCTTTCGTGCGCGCCCCGCGCCGCGCCTTCATGTCGACCGGGCTGCCGCCGGCTGCTGGGCCGCGTGGGGATGGTCCTTGCCGGGGTAAACCTTGAGCCTGCGCAGCGCGTTCCGGGCGAGCGTGTTCTTGGGCATCATGCCGCGCACGGCCAGCTTGACCAGCCGGTCGGGGTGCCGCTGCCGCAACGTCGCCGCCGGAATCTCCTTGAGGCCGCCGCGAAACCCGCTGTAGCGGTGGTAGATCTTCTGCTCTTCCTTCTTGCCGCTGAGCCGCACGCGCGCGGCGTTGATCACGACCACGAAATCGCCCGTGTCCACCTGCGGCGAGAACGTCGGCCGGTGTTTGCCGCGCAGGGCGTTGGCGATGCGCACGGCCAGACGGCCGAGCGGCTGATCCGCCGCGTCAACCATAACCCACGCGCGCTGCGCGGGCTCTTTGGGCAAGAAACTCCTCGTACCGGACACGTCTTTCCTCCGCACAAAGGCGCGCACCATACCGGAACACGGCCGCGGCTGTCAACGGCCTTTTTGCGGCCTTTGCGCCCGGCCGCGATCACTCTGCGGTTTCTTCCACCACGGCCTCGATGCGCCTGTCGATGCGCTGAAGCTGCCGCCCCCAGCGGCGTTCCCCGTCGTCGATCAGGCGCTGCAGCTCAGGGTCGATCGGCCATTCTTCCGCCGCGGGCGCGGGCTGCGCTTCGGCCGCGGGCGGCGGCGGGGGCTGAGGCTCCTGCGCGGGAGCGGCGGCCTTTGCCGCGCCGGATCCGGTCGCGGGCGCCGCTTCCGCCGCCGGTTTGCCGTCGGGTTCGGCGCGGCGGTTCCACGGGGCGCGGCGCCGGTCTTCCTCCGACTGCCGGCGCAAACGTTCCGCCTCCTGCCGGCGCTCCTCGTCCTTCCGCAGGATCCGGCTGCCCGACGACACGGGCCACTCGGCGTCAACCGCCATGTTCTCCCGCCGGCGCTCGGTCTCCGCCTCGATGTCCTCGGGCGTGTCCAGCACGTAGGGCGTGATAAAGACAACGATCTCGCTCTTGTTGCCGGTGTCCTTGACCCACTGGAACAGCCTTCCGATCAGCGGGATGTCGCCCACCACGGGGATGCGATCCTTGTCGTTCGACTCCCCGGAGCTGACCAGCCCGCCCAGGACGATCGTCTCGCCGCTGCGCACGGCTACCGCGGCCGTCAGCTCCGACGAGTCAACCGTGGGCCAATCCGCCGGCCCGGCCGCGCCCACGACGCGCTGCCCGGCGCCTTCCTCCTCGAACGACTGCGTGATCTCCATCACCACGAATCGCTTCTCGTTGATGCGCGGGGTCACGGTGAGCTTCGTTCCGATCTTGCGCATCTCCACGTCGTCCACGAACTGCCCGGACTCGCCCGTGCCCGAAACGAACTTCAATCCCTTGAAGAAGTATTTCTCCTTGGTGACGTTGATCGACGCCTCCTTGTTGTCCGTGGTCAGGATCGTGGGCGAAGCCACGATCTCCGAGCGGCCGTCGGACGCGACCAGCCTGACGATGGCGTCCAGGTTGAGGTCAAAGAACGTGAAGTAGTAGGTGAGGTTCCCGGCCGCGCCGGTCAGGTCGCCGAGGCTGCGCGCCGTCAGCGGGTTCGCCATGCGCTTGCGGTCGGCCTCGCCGCCGCCGGCGCCCGCGAAGGCCATCACCGGCGAGCGCCGCCCGCCCTCGCCCTCGTAGGCCACCAGGGCCCGCTGCACCCAGTCGATGCCGCGCTCGCGTTCGTCGGTGAGGCCGATCTTGAAGATGACGACTTCGATCATGACCTGCGAAAGCATGATGTCCATGCTGCGCACCAGCTCCTCAATCGCCGCGTAGTCGGCGCGGCTGGCCATGATCAACAGCGAATTGGTGCGCTTGTCGGGCAGGATCTTGACGTTCGCGGCCGAAAGCTCCCCGATCTTGGATTTCTCCGGCGCGCCGGCGGCGGCGCGCTCGGCCCGCAGCTTCTCGACGTATTCGGTCAACGCGCCGCCCTTCTGCTCGCCCTCCTTGGGCGGGGCTCCCGTCTCCGCGCCCTTCTGCGCCTCCCCGATCAGCGTATTGAGCGAGCCGGCAACGGCCTCGGCGTCGGCGTACTCCATCCGCAGGATGCGGACGACCACGTCCGGCTCGGTCGCGACGTCCAGCACGCGGATGATCTTCTCGAAGAAGATCATGTTCTCCGGCCGCGTGATGATGATCAGCACGTTGGTGCGCTCGTCAGCCACGATCTTGACCTTGCCGCGAATTACGCCCCGCTCGGCCATGGCCACCAGCTCGGCCACGGTGCTTTCCGGCGCGGCGGGAGCGGGCACCGGCGGCCGGATCACGCCGGGAATGCCCGGCAAGGGCGCCTCGACGCCGGGAGGGCCGCCTTGCCTGGGCCGCGGCACGGTGGATGGCGCGGACTGCTGGTCCTTCTGCGCGTCGGCGATGATCTCCTCCAGCTTGGCTTTTATCTCGCCGGCCTTGGCGTGCAGGATCGGCACCACGTGCGGCTCTTCCAGCGCCGGCACAGGCTGGTCGATCTGGGCGAGAACCTCGACGATGCGGGCCACGTTGGCCTCGGTGTCGGTGAGCAGCACGCTGTTGATGCGCTCGAACAGGCGCACGTCGGCGAAAGGATGCGTCAGGCCCTCCAGGGTCTTCTGGGCCTCGGCCACGGTGATGTGCCGCAGCGGAATCATCTGGCTGATGAGGCCGTCGGTCTCCCGCGCGGCGGCGCCCGGTTCGGACAGCGCCATGGCCTCCTGCCGCGCCTGCTTGATCGGCACCACGCGCAGGAACTTCTCTCCCACCTTCAGAAGCCCGATCTGGTTCATGCTCAGCACGGCCTCGATGGCCTGCAGGTACTCGTCAAGCGTCAGGTCGCCCACGCTCTGGAGCGTGATCAGCACGTTGGGCAGGTTGGGAGCGCGCAGCAGCGTGCGCCCCGTCTTCTCGCTGTAGTCCTCCAGAACGATATCGAGCGTGGCGTTGTTGAACTTGAGCCGCGGGACCACCTGCTCGTCCTCCGGCGCGGCCTGGCCGGGCTGCCCCATCAGGCCGGCGCGCAACAGCATCGCCAGGCAGACCGCCGCAATGCGCCTTCGCTTCGCTCTGGGCGTTGTCTTCATGCTTTCGTCTCCGCCGTCATTCTCCGGAAGGCTCCGCCCCGGCCCTGCGATAGGCGCAGTAGAGGGTGAAGCGTCCGGACAGCTGCCCGTCGGACCGCGGCGTGACGCGCAGCTGCCGGATGTCCAACATAGCACCCTCGGATTGCAGCTCAAAGAGGAAACGCACCAGCGCTTCCAGGCTGCCCTGCCAGCCCTCGTGCTCCACCTCGATCGGAAGCTCGTACACGTCGCCTTCCTGCTTCTCCTCGCCCACGCGCCGCCGCGTGATGCTCACGCCGTGCCGGGAAGCGGCGGCGTCCATGACCGACAGCCAGTGGACGTCCATCTTGCGGTCCGCCGGGAAGGAGGGCAGCATGCGGCTGAGCGCCGCGAATTCCGTTTCCCACTTCTCGCGCTCCGCGACCAGCGCCCTGTCGGCCTCGATCTCGCCGCGCAGCCGGGCCTGTTCGGCCTTGATCTCCCGCCAGCGGTCGAGCCGGCCGCGGGCCACCAGCGCCGAGCCGCCGAACAGGATGACGCCCAGCGCCGTCAGGGCCAGCATGGACTCGCGGGGCGTGATGGTCATGATCCGCCTCCCTCCGGCCCGTCGCCCGGCAGGGTCATGTCCAGGTCGAAAGCCTGTCTGCCCGTCTCGCGCACGGCGCGCGGACCCAGCAGCCGCGTTTCGAGGAAGAGCGGCGACTCGTCCAGGCGCTGCTTGAACGTGTAGACTTGGTTCACGTCGGCCGCCACCCCCGTCACTTTCACGCCCTCGCCCTTGCGGTACTGGAAGGAGGTCTGGTCGACCCCTTCGGGCTGCAGCACGCTGATCTCGCGCAGGCATTCCAGGGCCGAGTGCGTGCGGTCCATGTAGCGGCGGATCATCGCCACCCGCCGCCGCGCGGCGCGGACCTCGTTGGCCGGCTCCCGCCAGCGCTGCTGCTCCGCCCGCAACCAAGCCAGCCGCCGCCCCTGGAACAGGAACGCCCCCGCGAACCCGCCGAACGCCAGCAGCCAGGCGGCCGCCACGGCCGAGGCCGTCACGATCATCCGCCGCCTCTGCGCCTGCCCCTGCCGCGTCGCGCGCCACGTCTCCGGCGTGAGATCCACGGTCGCGGCGCGGTCGGCCGCGCGCCGGGCGACGCCCTCGGTCGCGAAACCCAACGCTTCGATCGCGGCGGAGTTCACCGCGCAACCGCACCGCGCCCGCATGCGCTCCACGAACGGCGCGCTTTCGCCGGCCCGCTGGTAAACCGTCACGGAAGACTGCCCGGGGCTGCCCCGTTCCAGCTCCAGCGACATCAGCGCGTAGCCCGCCTCGCGCGCCAGCTCCTCGGCCAGCGCCTCGCCCGCCAGGTCGCCGCTCTCGCCGAAAGCCCGGAAAAGCACCGGCACGCCGCCGTCGCAGACGATCAGCGTGGGCACGCCGCGCGCCACGATGACCGCGGCGTGGCGGCCCTCCGCCGGAAAGGCGCCGGACGCCGCCAACAGCCGCCACCACCCCAGCGCCTCGACGTCCACGCGCGCGCACTCGATGCCCGCCCCGGCCAGCAGGTCGCCCAGCGCCTGCACCGCGTCCAGCCTGGCCGTGGCCACCGCCACCCGCGCGCCGCCCTCCCCGCGCGAGAGCACCTCGTGCGCGACGACCATGTTGTCCACCGGAAACGGCGAGAACTTGTCCGCCTGCAGCGCGACCATGGCCGCGGTCTCGGAGGCGTCGGCCGCGGGCAGATCGACCACCCGGAGCAGCACGTCCTCGGACGGCAGGGCCAGCGTCACGCTGCCCCTGATGTCCCGGCAGGCGGCGCGCAGCGCTTCCGCCGCGGCGGCGGCGCCCGCCGCCTCGCCCGCGGCCGCTTCGGGGGCCGGCCGTTCCACGCGGCGCCGCGCCGCGGCGCCGGGCCCGGAGCCCTGGACCGTGGTCCATTCGACCGCCTCGCGCGTGATCAGCAATCCCGTTGTCGGCTCCGCCGCCATGCCCGCCCTTTCGCTATCGCAGCTCCCTTACGATGCCGTCGTCCTCGTGCCACTGCAGGATGCGCCCGCGCTTGCCCTGCCCCGCATACTCCACGACGCAGCGCAGGCCCTTGCGGACGCCCGCCGCTTCGCCCACCGAGACCACCTCGTATATGCGCGAGGCCGTGTCCATGAACTTGACGGCCTGCGGGCTCAGCCCCGGCACCCGGCGCGTCACGTCCGCCACGTCCTTGAACGCCTCGTATTCCCGCTGCTCGACGATCCGCTCCACCAGGTTGGAGTCAACGTCGGAGAGGGTCATCAGCACCCGCGGCGCCGCCGCGTTCACGTTCACCTTGCCGTCGCCATACGTGGTCAGCAGATCCTTGACCCCGCTGACGCGCACCGTCGGGTCCCCGGGCAGTCCCGTGTTCAGGTCGCCGCCGTTCAGGATCGCATCGCTGAAGGCCGGAATCAACAACAGCTCGCCCACCGTGTCAAGCGGAGCGTTCTTGGCCGAACGCGCCTTGTCGGCGCGCGTCTTCTCCGCCATCCCGACCGCGTGACAGTAGTCGTCGTACTGCGCTTCCGATTCGGCGCCGTCGTAGCGGGAATTCCTGTCGGGGTCGATCCAGTCGTAAAACTGGTCGATCAGCTCCGGCCACATCGCGTCGGGCACGCCGGTCAGTTCGAATATGCGCTCCCAGTCCTCCCGGCCGTAGAAATCCGGTTCCTCGCTGAGCAGGTTCACGTTGCGCTTGGCCGGCTCCGGCAGAATCTGCAGGTGGGCGACGCCCTCGCCGATCGGGATGGCCACGCTCAGGTAGCCCCGCTCGACCAGGTTCGAGGCGTACCCGGGCGCCGGGTCGGCGGGATTCGCGGGCAGCGGAATCGGCTTCCTGCCCGTCAGGTCCATGATCATCTCGGCGTATTCGAGACCCGAGCGCGCAATGTACTCCGCCTTGGCGCGGTTACGGTAGTAGGAGGTCAGGCGCGCCTCCACGTGCGCGTGAAAGGCGAACGAGCCGACCATCATGGCGAGCATCAGCACCACCCACAGCGCCGCGATCAGCGCCGTGCCGGAGCGCCGCGGGGCGCGGGCGGACGCCGCCGGCGCCGGGCCCGGACTGCCCGCGCCCGGAGGTCGCGGGCCACCCGGAATCGCGCCACGTCCCGGCGTGCATCCCCGTCCGCCCGCGCCCGTCGCGCGGGCCGCGGCAACGCGGACGCACGCGGGAAGTCGCCGGTCGCCGTTCGCGAGGATCGCTATTTCCGGCACGCTCTTCACCTCCCTGACTGCCGCACGAACGGTACGGTCACCACGCGCTTGATCTCGATCGGGTCGCGCCCCTCGTCCAGGGGCTCGAGGTACAGCGTGATCTCCAGCAGCGGCGGTATGCTTTTCTTGTCGGTCCAGGAGCTTCGCCATTCGACGTCCCCGGCCGCTTTCGGCGCGTTCGCCCAGCGGCAGTTGAAGCCCGACACGCGCGTGGCCAGGTAGACCGGCTCGATGTCGTCCGGATCGAAGTCCTCGCGCTGACCCATCAGCCGCCAGGCGCGGATCGCCGCCGACCTGTCGCCGCGCTCGTTTTCCTCCACCCAGAACTCGACCCGGTGCGGCGTGCCCGCGAAGGGCGTGTCGTTGCCCACCAGGGCCCCGCCCAGCTTCGTCCACTTGATCACGTCCGAACCGTAGGCGTCGTCGCCGTTGTCCTCCAGCTCGAATCCGTATTCGTCGGTCTTGGTCTTGCCGTCCGGCTGATAGGCCGAGCGCAGGCCCATCTCGAGCTGCTCCAGCACGTAGTCGCCGTGATGCAGATCGTCGCTGAGCGCCAGGCCCCGCCGCCAGGCCTCGATCACCGCCCCGAAAGACAGGTAGGATACCACGCTGACGGCCGTCAGGATGGCGACGGCCAGCAGAAGCTCCAGCAGCGTGAATCCCGCGCCGGCGCGCGCCATTGTCCGGTCGCCACGGAGGGCGACCCTCCAGCGCTCTCCGTTGAAGAGCCGGGCTCCGTCCCGGCCGCTTCTCTCACTTCTTTTCCGGGAGCCAGACAAGCCGCACCACCTCCTCGGCGCCCTCGCGCGTGCCTTCCGTCCACGAGACCGTCGTTTTCACGAGGTACAGGTCATCCTCGTACGCGACCCCATCGGCGTCCTTGTGGGGCTCGACCTCCCGCGAGTAGACCATGCCTTCGCCGTATTCCACGCCGTCCACCTCGAGATCGCGCCAGTCTTCGACGTCCAGGATCGCATGCTCCAGGTCGCCCAGGGCGCGCGCCCACTGCACCTGCTGGTGGATGGCGGCCATCTTCATGACC
Source organism: Lentisphaerota bacterium (assembly GCA_016873635.1). GTDB lineage: Bacteria > Verrucomicrobiota > Kiritimatiellia > UBA8416 > VGWJ01 > VGWJ01. The sequence continues at coordinate 51,589 of VGWJ01000009.1, forward strand.
GCCAGGCACTTGGTGGCCGCCGCCAGCAGACCGCCCAGGCACAGGCCCAGGATCGTCACCGCCAGGATCACTTCGATCAGCGTCATGCCGGAGCTGGTCCGCCGGCGCCCGGAGGCGGCTTGCACGGCGCTCATCTCCCGCCCTCCGTTTCGATCCGCGCCGAACCCAGACCGTCCACGAAAATCGTGAGCGCGTCCTCCTCCTCGCTCACCAGCCGCACCTCGTGGGGCGTGCAGCGGCCGTTGCTCTGATAGTCGATCGACGTCACGTCGGCGTCGGTATCCTCGCGCCGGACGTGCGCGACCTCCACCCGGTCGAGCACACGGCTGAGCTCGTCGCCCACCGTGACCGTGGCGCCGCCGGCCCCCGCGCCGAAAGACAGGCGCAGCCCCTGCTGACGCACGATGGCCATGGTCCGCGCGTAGCGCCCGGCCATCACCACCGTCTGCGCCGCGGCCCGCAGGCGCTGCCCCCGGATCGAGCGCACGAACTGCGGCATGGTCACCGCGGTCAGCACCGCGATGATCGCCAGCACCAGCATGACCTCGATGAGGGTGAAGGCGCGGCTGGGGAGTGGGCCGTTGTCGGTTGTCCATTCCCGGTTCCCGACTCCCAACGCCCAACATCCAATGTCCAACATCCAACGTCCAAGTCCGGAACCAGGCAGGAACAAGGGCCTTGTTTGCGCGTTGGGCGTTGAGTGTTGGATGTTGGACATTGACATTCCCGAAACCACGACGGACCCTTGTCTTGGCGTCAGTTCGTCAGATCGTCCCCGCCGCCCGCGCTGCCGTCGGCCCCGAGCGAAGTAACCACGTACCTGCGCGCGCCGCTCTCGCGGCTGTAGCCCAGGTTGCGGCCCCAGGCGTCCTGGGGCAGCGCGCCGCCGGGCGTCCGCAGGTACGGCCCGCGCCAGTTCTGCGAACCGTCGGGGCTGATCAGCGCCTGCAGGCTGTCCGGGTACTTGCCGGTATCCACCTCGTACAGGTCGATGCCGGCGCACACGTTGGCGATCGTGGCGCGCGTGGCATGCACCATGGCCTCCTCGCGCCGCCCGCCCACGCTGACCACCACCACCGCGGCCAGAATGCCCAGGATGGCCACCACCAGCAGCACCTCGATCAGCGTGAAGCCCTGGACCTGTCGCTCCTTCTTCATCTCGCGGTCCCTCCTTGTTCGTTCGTTCCAGTCGTTGCACGTTGCAGTCGTTGCACGCTGCAGTCGTTGCACGCTGCAGTCGTTGCACGCTGCAACGACTTTGGCGGCTGCAACGTGCAACGATTGTAACGACTGCAACGCTCTCACACATTCAATCCGCTTGTCAGGTTGAACACGGCCATCAGGATGCTGACGGCGACGAAGCCCACCAGCACGGCCACGACCACGATCAGCGCCGGCTCCAGCGCCGTGGTAAAGAGCTTCACGTTGCGGTTCAGGTCGTTCTCGTACCGGCGCGCGATGTGCCCCAGCGACCCCGGCATGTCGCCGGTCTGCTCGCCGATGGCCAGCATGTCGGTCATCAGCGACGGCAGCACCCGGCCGGCCGCCAGCGGCCCGGAGATGGTCGTGCCGTCGGTCACGCGCTCCCGCGCGCGGCCGATCTCGCGGCCGATCACCGCGTTGCCCACGACCTGCTCCACGATCCCCAGCGCCGGCAGGACCGACACGCCGTTGGCCAGCAGCGTGCCCAGGGTGCGCGCGAAGTTGGCGTAGATCCCGGAGGCCACGATGCCGCGGATGAGCGGCAGTTTCAGCAGCAGACCGTGCCACCACAGCCGCCCCGCCTTGGTCTTGACCGCGCGGTTGGCCATCACCGAAGCGATCCCGATGCCGATCAGGATGGCCCAGCCGTAGCGCGCCAGGCCGCGGCTGACGCCGATCAGGATCCGCGTCGGCAGCGGCAGGGTCGAGCCGAGCTGCCGGAAGACGGATTCGAAGCGCGGCACCACGTAGACCATCGAGAAGGTCAGCGTGGCCGCGCCCATCAGGACCACGATGGCGGGGTAGACCAGCGCCATGACGACCTTTTCCTTCAGTTCCTGCACGCGTTCGTAGTGGTCCACCAGGCGCCGCAGGACTTCCGCCAGGGCGCCGCCGGCCTCGCCCGCGCGGATCATGCTCACGTAGAGGGGCGAGAACGTGGCCGGATGCTGCGCCAGGGCGTCCGAAAGGCTGGCGCCCTGCACGATCTGGTCCCGCAGACCCGCCAGGATCGCATCGCCCGGGCGGCCGGTGCGCCGGTTGGCGAGGGAGTTCAGGGCCGCGGCCAGGGTCATGCCCGAGGCGAGCAGGTCGCTGAGCTCGGTCGTGAAAACCAGCAGCTCGCGCGTGCCCATGCGCTCCGTGCGCCCGTGCCACATCAGAAAACGCCGCGCGCGGGCCGGCGGCGAACGGCGCGCCGCGGCCGCTTCCGCGACCGAGACCGGCACCTGGCCCAGCCGCTCGATGCGGCCCAGCGCCGCGCGCCGGTCGTCGGCCTCGACCGTGCCTTCGACCTTCTCGCCCGAGCGCGTGCGCGCCGTATACTTGAAAACGGCCATTTACTCGTTCTCCTCCGAAACGCGAAGCACTTCTTCGATCGTCGTGACGCCCTCGAGGACCTTCTCCCAGCCGTCGTCGCGCAGCGTGCGCATGTCCTCGGTCAGGGCCTGCTGCTTGATCCGGCCGGTCGGGCTGCGCGAGACCACCAGCGACCGGATCGGCTCGCTCACGCGCATCACCTCGAAGATGCCCGTGCGGCCGCGGAAGCCGGTCGAGCGGCAGCGCTCGCAGGCCGCGGCCTCGTAGATCGCGGCGCCGGCGGCGAGGCGCTCCCGCGGGAAGCCGATCTCGCCCAGGAATTCCGGGCCGGGCCGCGCCGGCCGCCGGCAGTCCCGGCACAGCCGCCGCACCAGCCGCTGCGCCACCACCGACTCCACGGCCGAGGCCACCAGGTAGGGCTCCACCCCCATGTCCAGCAGCCGCGTGAACGCGCCGGCGGCGTCGTTGGTGTGCAGCGTGCTGAAGACCAGGTGGCCGGTGAGCGACGCCTGGATCGCGATTTCCGCGGTGGGCAGGTCGCGGATCTCGCCCACCATTATGATGTCGGGGTCCTGCCGCAGGAACGAGCGCAGGGCCCGCTCGAAGGTCAGCCCGATCTCGGGACGCACCTGGAGCTGGTTGATCCCCGGCATCTCGTACTCGATCGGCTCTTCGGCCGTGAGGATGCGGCGATCGATCTGGTTGATCTCGTGCAGGTAGGCGTAAAGCGAAGTGGACTTGCCGGATCCCGTGGGGCCGGTCACCAGCACGATCCCGTTGGGGCGGTGAATGACCTTCTGGATGAGCTTGGAGTCGCGGTCGCTCATGCCCAGCTCGCGCAGGCCGATGAAGTCGCCGCTGCGCTGCAGCAGGCGCAGGCTGACGCTTTCGCCGTATACCGTGGGCGTGGTGGAGACGCGGATGTCCAGGTCCTCGCCCTGCACGCGCAGGCCGATGCGGCCGTCCATGGGCAGGCGCTTCTCGGCGATGTCCATGTTGGCCATGACCTTCACGCGCGAGATGATCGCGGCCTGGAAGCGGTTGATTTGCGGAGGCACGGGCGTCTGGTGCAGCACGCCGTCGATGCGGTAGCGGATGCGGAGCTGGTTTTCCATGGGCTCCAGGTGGATATCGGTGGCCCCCTGCTGGTAAGCCTCCCACACGATCTGGTTCACGAACTTGACGATCGAGGCTTCCTGGTCCACGTCGCTGAGGTCGGCCTTGGCGAGCGTGTCGGCCGCCTCGACCTCGAAACGGTCGTCGCGCATCATGCGGTCGACGGTCTCCGCGCCCACGCCGTAGAAACGCTTGGCGGCCTTGGCGATGTCGTCGGAAGGCGCCAGGGCCAGGCGCACGCGCGTGCCCGCCGCCAGCCGCAGGCTGTCGGCCAGCCCGCTGTTGAGCGGGTCGCTGGTGGCCACCAGCAGCGCGCCGTTCTCGACGGCCACCGGCACCACGTTGTACTGGAACACGGCTTTCGGCGGCAGGCGGCCGAGCACGTCCTGCGCGATCACCTGCCCGGCCAGGCGCACGAACGGCATGTTCAACACCCCGGCCAGCGCTTCCAGGTACTCGTCCTCGCGCACGTAGCCCTCGCGCACCACCAGCTCCGTCATGCCGCGCTCGCCTTCGCGCGCGGCCGCGGCGACGGCCGCGATGGCGCTGTCGCTGAACAGGCCGGTCCGCTTGAGCAGGTTGGACAGAAACTCCGTGGACATGGTTGCCATGGCTAGCCGCGGCCCTCCCGGCGCGCGGCCCACTCGGCCTGCCGCGCCACGCCCATCATGATGTTCACGTCGTCCACCGTCAGCGCGCCGCGCGATAGCACGCGGCGCAGTCCCAGCATCATGTGATCGGCCATGTCCTCCTTCATGAAACCGATATCCAGCAGGGCCCGGCGCCAGATGTCGAACATGCGCTCGCGCAGATCCGTGGTGGCGGGCGGGGATTTCTCCTCCGGCGGCTCGTAGCTGCCCGCCTCGAGAAACAGCTCGTAGCAGCAGACCAGCGCCGCCTGGGCGACGTTGAGCGACGTGTAGTCCTCCGCGGCCGGAATCCGCACGATGTGCGTGCACACCGCCAGATCCTCGTTGGTGAGGCCGTTGTCCTCGGGCCCGAACACCAGCGCCACCCTGCCCGCCCGCGCCGCCGCCGCCGCCGCGGGCGCCCATTCGCGGGGCGTCCTGGCGTGGCGCCGGTACAGGCCGCCGCGCGCGCTGGTGCCCGTGACCATCGCGCAGTCGGCCAGCGCCGAGGGCAGGTCGGGGAACTCCCGCCGCGCCTCCAGGATCCCGCGCGCGTGACAGGCCATCATGCGGCTTTCGTCCTCGTCCAGCGGACGCGGCGCCACCAGGGCCAGGTCGGACAGGCCCATGTTCGCCATGGCGCGGCACACCGCGCCGACGTTGCCGCCGTAGATCGGCTTCACCAGCACCACCCTCACGTTGTCGAGACTCATCGCTTCTTACCACACAAACTGATCCAGGTCGCCGCTCATCTGCCCGACGCGCTGCGCGATGATGCTCTCGCGGTTCCTGTCGCGCGCCTCGACAAGCTGCCGCAGCTTGTGCAGCTCCGCCGCCAGTTGCCGCACGTCGGCCTGCATCAATTCCTGCCTGATTTCGAACGCCTCGGTCAAGGTCCGGCGCAGCTCTTCCGCGGCCCCGGCCCGCGCCGCGCCATCGGCCGCGCGCACCGTCTCGGCCAGCCGCGCCGCCTTGCGCTCCAGCTCCCGCTCGCGCATCAGCTTGGCGAAACGCTCGGGATCGCCGCGGCGCGCGCGCATCAGTTCCAGCGACTCCCCCACCAGCGAGGTGAACAGCTCCACCGCTTCCTCCGGCTTGCGCATCAGGGCGGTCTTGAAGCGGTAAAGCTCGGCGGGGAATTCCGCCGCGATGAACTCAAGCACTTCCCGCGGATCGACGTCCGGCAGGGTGGCGAACACCGCCTCCATCACCTCGGCCTCGTTCGGAATCGGCGGCAGCCGCGGTTCCCGGTCCGCCGCGGACGCGGGCGGCGGAGGCGGAGCCGCCGGCGCCGGTTCGCCGGCCCGCCCCCCCGCCGCGAACGCCATCGCCAACACGCACAGACCCAGCGTCGCCGACGTCGCGCATCTCGAAAGCATGACTGTCCCTCCCGTGATGGATTCTCTCATCGCGTTCCCGCCGGCAGGTCGCGCCCGGCCCGCAAGGCGGTTGCCGCGATCCGCGTCCTCAGATCCGACGTACGCGCGTCGAACGAGACGGAGCGGTTCCGGGCCAGGTACTTCACCGCGAAATCATCGATGTCCGCCGCCAGGCTTCGCCGCTGCACGCGGATGCGCCCGTCCCAGTCGGCGGCCATCACCGCCGCCGGCCGCGCCGCGGCCGCGGCGTCCGCCGAACCCGGCGCGCCGCGCATCACGGCGAACAGCGCCGCGGCGGCCAGGACCGCGGCCAGCGCCGCGGCGCAGGCCAGGCGCGCGAAGACCGGCCGCGCGAAAGGCAGGACCCGCGCCGTCCGCCGCGAGGCCAGGGCTTTCGCCGCGCGCCGGAGCGTCGCCGCCCGGGCGGCCGGCGAAAGGTCGCGCGCGCGGGCCGCCGCGCCCCGGGCGTGCAGCGCGCCGATCACCGCCGCGGAGGCGCGGCAACGCGCGCAGGACCGCAGATGATCGTCCGCCGTCGCGTCGCGGTCAGCCGCGCGCGTCAGCAACTCCCGCATGGTCCGGTCGCACGCGGACCGCGTCATGCCGGTCTCCTTCCCCCGCTTTCCTCGCCCAGCATCTCCCGCAAGCGCTCCACGGCGCGGCGGGCCTGCCACAGCACCGTGCCCAGCGGACGCCTCAGCACGCGCGCCGTCGCGTTGAACGTCAGCCCGCCGTCGAATCGCAGCGTCAGCACCTCGCGCTCCCGCTCCGGCAGCGCCGCCAGCGCCCCGCGCAGGCGACGGGCCGTCTCCCCGGCCATGAGCTCCGCGTCGGGCCCCGACGTCCCCGCCGCCGCCTCCGCGGCGCCCCCCGCGAAGAACTCCTCGCCCGGCAGGGCCTCGAAACCGCGGTGCCGCAGCACGTCGATGGCGCGGTTGCGCGCCGTGCGGTACAGCCACCCGGACACGCCCCGCGCGGGGTTGATCCGCGCGGCCGAGCGCGCCAGGGCCACGAAACAGTCCTGAACCACGTCCTCCGCCAGCCCTTCGTCCCGGACCACGCCGCGCACGTAGGCCAGAAGGCCCCGCCGGTACTTCTCAAAAAGCCGCGCGAACGCGTCCGTGTCGCCCGCCCGCAGGCGCTCGATCAGGCTGCGTTCGGTTTCCCGCCAATGTCGGCCGTCGTCCATACCTACTACGGGTCGCGCGCGAAACTTATTGGCACCCAATTCGGTGTGATGCTATAGCATGCCGCGTCGGATGTAAATTGGAGGAGACGCCATGGACGAGCTGCTCAGACTCCTTCGGAAGAACGCGCTGGAATCGCCCCATAACCTGGCCCGCATGCTGCGCCTGACCGAGGACGAGGTGCGCCGCCGCATCGCGCAGTACGAGCAGGACGGCGTGATCCGCGCCTACCAGGCCGTGGTCAACGAGGACCGCCTGGATCTGGACCGCGTGCGGGCCGTCATCGAAGTCAAGATTTCGCCCGAGCGCGAAGGCGGATTCGACCGCGTGGCCTCGCGCGTGGCGCGTTTCGACGAGGTGGAATCGCTGTTCCTGATGTCCGGAACGTACGACCTGCTGGTTTTCGTGAGGGGCGCGACGCTCAAGGAAGTCGCGTGGTTCGTCAGCGAGAAGCTGGCCACGCTGGAGGGCGTGCTGTCCACGGCCACGCATTTCATGCTCAAGACCTACAAGGATCAGGGCGTGCTCATGCACGTGGAGGAGCGGGATGAAAAGCTCAAGGTCTCGCCCTGATTTCGTGGCGCCGCACCTGCGGGACGTGCCCCGCTCCGGCATCCGCGACTTCTTCGAAATCGTCAGCCAGCGCGAGGATGTCATCAGCCTGAGCATCGGCGAGCCGGACTTCGTCGCGCCCTGGCACATCCGCGAGGCGGCGGTCTTCGCCCTCGACCGCGGCGCCACGTCCTACACGGCCAACCTGGGCCTGCGCGAGCTGCGGCAGGCCGTCGCCGCCTACGTGCGGCGCTCGTTCGGGCCGTCGTACGATCCGGACACGGAGATCCTCATAACCGTGGGCGTGAGCGAAGCGCTCGACCTTGCCGTCCGCGCGGTCATCGCGCCGGGCGACGAAGTTCTGTACCACGCGCCCTGCTATGTGTCCTACGCCCCCGTGGTCGCCTTCGCGCACGGCCGGCCGGTGGCCGTGCCCACGCGCGCGGAGGACGGGTTCCGCCTGCGGCGCGAGGCGCTCGAAGCGCAGGTCACGCCGCGCACGCGCGCGCTGATGCTGAATTTTCCGACCAACCCGACCGGCGCGGTGCTCGCGCGGGAGGACGCCGAGGAAATCGCGCGCTTCGCCGTGGAGCGCGACCTGCTTGTGATCACCGACGAAATCTACTCCGAGCTGACCTACGAGGCCGAGCGGGTCAGCGTGGTCGCCATGCCGGGCATGCGCGAGCGCACGATCTTTCTGAACGGGTTCTCCAAGACCTGGGCCATGACCGGTTTCCGCGTGGGTTTCGCCTGCGCGCCGCCCGGGTTGACCGAGGCCATGATGAAGATCCACCAGTACACCATGCTCTGCGCCCCCGTGGTCAGCCAGCGCGCCGCCATCGAGGCCCTGCGCGGCGGCGACCGCGACCGGGACCACATGCGCGCGGAGTACGAGAAGCGGCGCAATTTCCTGCACGCCGGGCTCAACGAGATCGGCCTGCCCTGCGGCCTGCCGGGCGGCGCGTTCTACGTGTTCCCCTCCGTGGCCGGGCGCGGCTTGACGTCGAAGGAGTTCTCGCTGCGCCTTCTGGACGAGGAGAAGGTGGCCTGCGTGCCCGGCTCGGCGTTCGGATCCGCCGGCGAAGGCTTCATCCGGTGCTGCTTCGCCACGGACATCGAGGACATCAAGGAAGCCCTGGCGCGCATGGGCCGCTTCGTCAGGCGATTGTCTACCTGATCGCGCTGCGCGTAAGCTTGCACAGCGCTTTCCACAGCTCCTCGGGGTCTTTCGCCGCCAGGAGCTCCTTGCGCGCGTCGGCTTCCATGAACGACGTGGTCAGCCCGGAAAGAAGCTTGAGGTAGAACGCGCTGGCCGCGGTCGGTATCACCATGAAGAAGAACATGCGCGTGAGCTTGTCGCCCGGCGCGCCGAACTTCACGCCGGCCCGGCTCACGCCCAGGGCCAGCGCCAGGCCGCCTCCCTCCACGCCGCGCACGTGCGGGAAAGCCAGGCCGCGGTCGGTCGCGGTGCTGATGATCGACTCGCGCCGCAGCGCCGCTTCGGCCAGCACGTCGGCGCGGTCCACGAAGCCCTCCGCCGCCAGCTTGCCCGCCAGTTCGGCCACCACGCCTTCGCGGTCCGCGGCGGACAGGTCGGGGATCATGAGCGAATGCGACGAGAAGCGGGAAATGCCGACCTTGCGCGGAGCGGTCCTGCGCGCCACGGGCGCCGCGCGCCGCGGCAGGCCTTCGGGGTAGTAGAGCATGCGCGCGCAGTTCGGGCAGGTGTGGATCTCGCGCTCGAGGCGCACCGCCTGCACCAGGCTGATGGGCAGCTTCAAACCGCAGGACGCGCAGCCGCCGTCGGAAACCGCCGTGATGACCACGCGGTCCTTGCGGTTCATGCGCTCGAACTGGCCGCGCACGGCGGCCGGCAACTGGCCGGTCATGGCCGCGATCGATTCGTCGAGCTGCTCGAGATGCCCGCCGGAGATCTTCTGTTCGTCACGGATAAGCGTGAGCTCCTGAAGCTGGATCAGATGGTTCGCCACCGGATGCATGCGTCGCGTTTCCTCCTGCGGTTGCCGCTCTCCGCCACGCGCCGTTCAGTCCCACAAAATGCGCCGGATGTCAAGAAAGCCGCGGCGCGGCGGCGGCACGCCGGCCCGCCACGGGGCCGGTTCATGAAGCCGTCCGGAGACGCCGTCCTTTTGCCGATGCCGGCCGAAGATTACCGCTCCAACTTCAGCACAACGCCGACCGCGTTGTTGGCGGGACGAACGTCGTTTCCGCCCGCAAACGTGGCAAGGGCGGACACGTCCGCCCGCTCCTGGCCGCCGGACAGACGGATTTCCGCCGCCAGCGTCTCCCCCGGCGCAAGCGCGGCGCGCGAAGCGACGCGCGTCACGCGGTTGACCGTCATCTCCAGCTTCGCGTCGGCCAGCGGCTCGGTCCCGCGGTTCTGCGCGGTTACCGCCACCGCGAGCCGTCCATCCGCCGCCGCGTACACGTGCGGAAACCCGACCGCGATGTCGCGGACGCCCGGCGTGTCCCGCTCCGCGATTCGCGCCAGATCGATCATGCCCGCGCCGGTCGCGTCGTCTTTCCCCGGCGCGCCCACGTCGTTGGCGCAGCGTTCCAGCACCGCCACGGCTTCCGCGGCGCTCAGCCGCCCCGCGCCCATCAGCAGCGCCAACGCGCCGCTGACAAAGGGCGCGGAAGCGGAAGTGCCGCTGATGCGCGCGACCGCGCCTTCCCCCCCGGCCGCGGGCACGGCCACGCCCGGCGCGGCCAGGTCCACGCCCGCGCCGCGGTTGGAAAAGCCCGCCGGGCGGCCGAGGGCATCCACGGACGCCACGCCCACCACGCCGTCGTAGCGGGCGGGATAGCGCGCGCCGTCGGCGCCCTCGTTGCCCACCGAAGCCACCACCGCCACGCCCCTTTCCACGGCGTAGCGCACGGCCTCCTCCAGGATGAAGCTGTCGCCTTCCGTGCCCAGGCAGAGGTTGATCACCGCCGCGCCGCGGTTGACGGCTTCGACGATTCCCTTCGCGACGGTGAATGCGTCGCCCCGGCCCTCGCCGTCGAGCACGGGTATGCCGAGCAGGTCCGCCGCCGGCGCCACGCCCGTCAGTCCGCCTTCCGCGCCGGCGATGATCGAAGCCACGGCCGTGCCGTGCCACGCCGCCGGCCCGTCGGCCGCGCCCGTCGCGCCGATATCGGCGCGCGTGATGTTCGGTTCGAGCAGCGCGGGGTGCGGCCGCAGCGCCGTGTCCAGCACCGCCACCAGCGCGCCGGCGCCGCGCGCGGCCGGCATGCCCGACATGCCCAGCGCCGTGCGCCACTCTTCGGCGAACCGCTCGCGGACAGCGGCGGGCGCATCGGACGGCGCCTCCGCCGGCGAAGGTATCCGCGTCGCGTAGTTCGGCGAGCGCTTCAGGGCCAGCGGCGCTTCGGCCAGGAGCGCCGCGAGCCGGCGCTCGTCATCCGTCCGGATGCGCACGGCGTTGCCCACGTCGAGCCGGTCCAGCACCGCGATGCCCCCGGCCTCGGCCGCGCGTATGAAGGCGTCGCGGTCGGCGCGATTGAAGAAACCGAAGACGTATTCGCCCGGAATGGCGGCCGCACCGTTCGTTGCCGCGGGCGGGGCCTGCGGGCGCAGGGCGCGGGGCGCGGGCGCGGCGCGGGGCGCGCCGGACGATGCGCCGCGCGCGGCGCCCCCCGCCGCGGGGCGCGGCGGGGCCGGGGGCGCGGGCTCAACCGGCGCCGCCCGCCGCGGCGGAGGCCGGGTCGGCGCGGGCAGGGGCGCGAAAAGCAGCGCGGCGAGCCACGCGGCGGTCAGGACGACGGCTGCGATCAGGATGATGCGCGCTGTTCTCATCAGTAGGGCACGCGCAGGTCGATCAGCCGGCAGGCAATCCCGAACTTGCGACGCACGGCGCCGTGTCGTGCTCGATCAGGAACCGCACGCGCTCATAGTTCAAGTCCGTGATGCGGGCGAGCGAATCGTTCCAGCTCATGCCGTGATGGCACACCGCCAGGCCGGCGCCCGCGCGCGCGGCCGCCTCGAAGAACTCCAGGCAGGCGTCCACGCCGAAACAGGCCCGCCGCACCCGCCCCGAGTTCGCGACCTGGAGGCCGTTGCGCGACGAGTCCTGGAACTTGCCGATCGCGAGCTCGCGATCGAGGTAACGCACCAGCGCTTGCAGTTTCATGTGACGATCCGGTCAGTTCCGCCTTCCCGCCGCGGCTCCCGCTGAGAGCGAAGGCGGGTGGGCGAGGCGGGACTCGAACCCGCAAGGATCGCTCCACAGGATCCTAAGTCCTGCGCGTCTGCCAGTTCCGCCACTCGCCCCTCCGCGCGGCAGGCGCGGGAAATCACGCCTCCGCCGGCTCTTTGACCGGCGACCAGCGGGCCTTGATGCGCCTCACGAACTCGCGCCGCGCGCCCGGCAGATGCATGCTCATCACGCGCAGGCGCGACATCACCCCCCCGTAGTACATCGTCACCCACTCCGGAATGCGGTCTTCCGCGACGCGGATGATTTCCATTTCGCGCCGCGCGTTGTCGGGCGAGTCGGAAGCGTGCGCGGCGTTGACCATCACGTCGCGCCCGAACTCCCGGCGCACGGACCCGGGCCGCGCCTGGCGGGGGTCGGTCTGCCCCACGATGGCGCGGATCTTGGCGACCGCGTCGGGCCCCGCGTAGACCAGCGCCAGGCATTCCTCACGGCCCACGAAGCGCCGCTCGTCCGGCGTGCAGCTCGAGGGTCTGTAGCCGGTCATGAACTCCACGATCTTCTCGAACTGATCGTCGGCGAAAGCCGGCGCGATCTGCTCGCAGGCCGCCCGCACCGCGTCATCCGGGACCCTGAACCCGAATTCGCGCTGCAGGGCTTCGGACACGCGCCCGCCGCAGCGCTGCGCGAACTTGTTGCGCAGCGATTGCCGGACGGGCGCGTAGAAATCCTCGGCCTGCGCGATGGTCATGCGGACCTTCTTGACGGCCACGATGCGCAGGCCCGAAACGGAAAGCAGGTCGATGATGTTGCCGGCGCGGCCGCTGGGAAAGCGGAAGTTGTCCGGCTTGATCAGAACAAGCGTCTGCTCCGTCCTGTCGCCGCGATCGACGTCGCCGGCCGAAGCGATCATGCCGCCGTCCCGCGCGGAAAAGCGCGCCCACAGGCGCAGAGTGGAGGCCACCTGCTCGCGGGTGGGGCCGGCCAGCACGGCCGGCTCGAAGTAGCACACCCGGTTCTGCTCGTCGAGCACGTAGTCACCGTAGGTGTCGCGAACGGTTTCGCCGCTGCCGGACTTCAGCGTGGCGCTGCCGGTGACGCTCCATATCTTGTCCACGGCGTCCTCGCCTTCGAAAAGCAGCAGCATGACGCGCCGCGGCCGTCCCGTGGCCGGGTCCGGCGCGTAGGCCTTCAGGATGTAGTCCGGCACGAGGTTCTCGTGCTCCGAACCGCGCGTGTGCAGGTTGCGGCGCACCAGCGCCGCGTATTCGCGCACCAGCTCCGCGCTGGGGCCGAACATGCGGGCGGACGCCAGGCGCAGGTCCGTGCGCGCGACGTAGCGCGCGATCACGCCTCCCGTACGCGATTTGGCGATCGTGTACGGATTGATCATTACAAAGGCCAGTTCCTTAGCCATGACAGAATCCCGTGAGTCAAAAGCGGAGCCCGCGCGCGCCCCCGCGCGCGGAATGCTTCGGGCGAATAAAGCCGAGTTTTCGCGACAATGCAAGCCGGATTCGCGGTCCTCAGGGTCAGACCGCGAAAATAGAAATTACCCTTCCGCCACGCAGTCGGGGAAGTTGCCGGCGCAGGTTTCGTCTCTATTTTGGTTTGCGCGCCCGGTCGCGGGGCGTAGACTCTGTTCGCGCGGCCCTGTTTCCGCGCTCAACTTCGAACCCGCGAGGTGCGCATGGCTGTTCTTCCGGTGATGATCATCGCGTCCGCCTTCCTGGGACTGGCGGGCCTGCTGTATTCGCGCTTCCTGGCGCGCCGCTGGGGCGAGGATCCGGCGCGCCGCACGCCGGCGGAAACGAAGCGCGACGGACGGGACTATCTGCCCACGCCCACCCCGGTCGTCTTTGCCCACCACTTCGCCTCGATCGCCGGCGCAGGCCCGATCATCGGCCCCGTGATCGCGCTGTGCTTCGGCTGGGCCCCGGCCCTGCTGTGGGTGCTGCTGGGCGGCGTGTTCATCGGCGGCGTGCACGACTACCTGGCGGCGTTCATGGCGGTGCGCGAGGGCGGCCAGTCCGTGGCCACGGTCGCGCGGCGGACGCTGGGCACGGGGCCCTTCGTGGCCATGGTGCTGTTCCTGATCGTGTCGCTGGCGCTGGTCTGCGCCACGTTCCTGAACCTGTCGGCGACCGCGCTGACGAGCATGGTGCCGCAGGCGCGCCTGGCGCTGGATCCGGCCCAGACGCTCTTCAGGGTGGTCGGCGAAGGCGAGGCCCGGAAGGTCGTCATCGGCGGCATCGCCTCGACCAGCGTCATCCTGATCACCGCCGTGGCGCCCCTGGTCGGCTGGCTGTACATACGAAAAGGCGTGTCCGTGTGGGTCTGCTCGCTGCTGGCGCTGGGGATCTGCGCCGCCAGCATCGCCGCGGGCGTGCTGCGTCCCGTGGCGCTGAGCGAGAGCGCCGTGCTCGGCAGGCTCACCGGCACGGACCTCTGGCGACTGATCCTGGCGGCCTATGTCCTGCTGGCGGCGGGCGTGCCCGTGTGGATCTTCCTGCAGAGCCGCGATTTCATCAACGTGCACATTCTCTACGCCGGCCTGGCGGGGTTGGTCGCAACCCTGCTCGTGGCGGGCTTCCGCGGAAATGTCGTCGGCGCCGCCGAGGCCATCCCCGCCCTGGACATGACCGCGGGCACCCGCATGCTTGGCGCGTTCTGGCCGGCCTTGTTCATCACCATCGCCTGCGGCGCGGTGAGCGGCTTCCACAGCCTCTGCGCGGGCGGCACCACCTGCAAGCAACTCCGCAACGAAACCGCCGTCCGCCGGGTCGGCTACTGGGCCATGATCCTGGAGACGTTCCTGGCGGTGTGCGTGATCGTCGTGCTCGTCGCCGGCATCCGGCAGGACAACTACCTGCGCGACGTGCATCCCGCCCTGCTCGGGCTCGACGCCAGGTCCAACCCGATCCTCGGTTTCGCCATGGCGGTCGGCAACGCCGTCAACCGGGCCTTCGGCGCGCCCGTCGCCGCCGGCGCGCTGGGCGGCATGATTCTGCTGGAAGGGTTCCTCGTCACGACGCTGGACACTGCCGTGCGCCTGATGCGCTACCTCCTCGAAGAGGTCTGGCACGTGGTCTTCGGCACGGCGCCCCCGGAACAGGAAGAGGGCGAAGTCGGCGGGGCGTGCGGCATCCCCGCGTCGCTCGAAGTCGGCGACGTGCCGGCAAAGGCGGCCGGCCGGCCGCGTTCGCCCGCGGCGCGGATATTCGAGCACTGCTGGGTCAACTCTCTCATCGCCGTGGCCCTTACCCTGTGGTTCGCCTTTTCCAGCGGCATCCTGTCGCTGTGGTCGCTGTTCGCGACCGCCAACCAGTTGCTGGCCGCGTTCGTGCTGCTGCTGGGCGCGCTATGGCTCCTGCGCCGCGGCCGGAACGGCCTGGCGGCGGTTGTGCCGGCGCTGTTCATGCTGGCAACGACCGTGGCAAGCCTCTTCAGCCTGCTGGGCAAGTTCATGCCGCGCGCCGCGGCCGACGGCAAAGCCGCCGGGAACGCCACGCTCTTCGGCGCCGTGATCGTGCTCATGGCCCTGACGTTGTACCTGCTGATCTCCGGAATCCGCGCGGCACTCGGGTCCCGGCGGCGCGCGGCAATCACCCCGTAGCGGCGCATGCGGGCCGCGACCCCCATATTGCCATTCCCCCCGCGGTCTGCTAAACACTCGGGCATGAATTACGTCGAACTCGGCCGGGAAGTGATCGACATCGAGATCGAAGGCCTGCGCGGCGTGCGCGACGCCCTGGACGCCGGCTTCGGGGAAACCGTGCGGCTGGCCCTGAATTGCATGCAGCGCAAGGGCAAGATCGTCATCACGGGCGTGGGCAAGAACCTGCACATCGCGCGCAAGGCGTCGGCCACGCTGGCCAGCACCGGCGCCACGAGCGTCGTGCTGGACCCGGTGCAGGCCATGCACGGCGATCTCGGAATCCTCAGCGCCGGCGACCTGCTGCTGGCGCTGAGCTACAGCGGCGAGTCGGAGGAGCTGCTCGGAATCCTGCCCATCGTCAAGCGGCAGGGCATCAAGGTCGTGGCGGTCACCGGCGCCGCGGACAACGCCCTGGCTGCTTCCAGCGACGCCGTGATTATCGCCGCCGTGCCCCGCGAAGCCTGCCCGTTCAACATGGCGCCCACGGCCAGCACCACGGCCGCCCTGGCGGTCTGCGACGCGCTGGCCATGGTGCTGCTGCGCGCGCGCGGTTTCGGGCGCGAGGACTTCGCCAAGCTCCACCCCGGCGGCGCCATCGGGCGTTCGCTGCTGCTGCGCGTGCGCGACATCATGCGCACCGGCGAACGGCTGGCCGTGCTGCCTCGCGACCGGAAGGTCAGGGACGTGCTGCTGGCCATGACACGGAGCCGGTCCGGTTCCGCCGGCGTCGTGGACGACAACGGCGCCCTGATCGGCATTTTCACCGACGGCGACCTGCGGCGCCGGCTCACGGACAAAGGCGACCTCCTTGACCGGCCCGTCGAGGAGGTCATGACGTCCTCGCCGGTCACGGTGCGTGAAGACCGCCTGGCCGTGGACGTGCTGCGCCTTTTCGAGGAGCACAATATCGACGATCTGCTGGTCGTGGACGCGGCCGGCAGACCGGTCGGCGCCGTGGACGTGCAGGACCTGCCCAAGCTGAAGATCGTGTAGGAGCTCGACTCTCGTCCGCGTGCCCGCTCCCGCGCTCGAGCGCCGATCATCCCGCTTGCGGGGAAGACGGGACGATTCGAGACCCGGCGCTTCTCACCTTCCGATCGCCAGAAGCACTGCGCTGACGATCCCCGCCGCCAGGCAATACAGCCCGAACATCCAGAAACGCCGCCGGGCCAGCGCCCGCACGAGCCAGGCGATCGCGGCGTAGCCCACCGCGGCGGCGACGCCCACGCCCGCCGCCAGCGCCGCCCCGGTCACGTCCCCGAGGTCGCCGGAGGCCAGCTCGCCGGCCTTGAGCGCGATCGCGCCCAGCAGGGCCGGCACCGAAAGCAGCAGCGAAAATTCCGCGGCCGCGCGCGGCGCCAGGCCCAGGTGCCGCGCCGCCGCGATGGTCGCGCCGGACCGACTGATGCCCGGGAGGACGGCGAACGCCTGGGCCGCGCCGATGACGACGCCCCGCCCGACCGTCACGGGCCGGTCGCCGCCGCGGCTCCAGCGCACCGTGATCAGCATCAGGCCGCTCACGCACAGCAGCCATGCCACGGCCGGTGCGTTGTCGAACAGGCCCTCGAGCGCGTTCCGCCCCGCCGCGTAGACCGCCACGGCCGGCAGCGTGCCGGCCAGGATGGCGGCCGCCTCCGTGCGCCCCGCGCCGCGGCCCGTGGCCAGCTCCGCCAGCATGGCGCGGATGCGCCGGCGGTAGTAGACGAGCACGGCGGCCAGCGTGCCCGCGTGCAGGGCCACTTCCAGCGCCGCGCCGGGCGCGTTGAGCCCGAGGAAACGCTCGGCCAGCGCCAGATGCCCCGAGCTGCTGACCGGCAGGAACTCCGTCAATCCCTGTATCACGGCCAGGATCAGCACCTTGACAAACGGCGGCATGACGCGTGGACAATGCCCGGCCCGCGCGGATGTGTCAACCCGCCTTTGAAGCCAGGGCTCAGCGCGCCGCAACACGCTTGTCTCTTGGCGCTTCCCGGCTATTTACCCTTGCGGGCCGGCTTCCGGACGGGCTTCGGGACCGCGTCTGGCGCGGGGGTGTCCTGGTGAGAGATGGTGCGGCCGTCGGCGGACGTCAGCTCCACGTCCGGATAGAGCAGAACGACCTGCCCGTCCGCAACCAACCGCGCTTTCGGCGCGCCGCGCAGCCGGATGACCTGCCTGACCGTCATGCCCACGTAGCCTTTTTCGCCGTCCGGCGGGCGGCGACAAGCCGTTTCGCTCGATTGCCGTTCCGCCGCGATTTGACACCGCCCCTGCGCGACGGTATGCTGCGCCCATGGTTCCGCAGTGGATCATCGAGAAAAAGCGCGACGGCGCGGCGCTTGCCGAGGGCGAAATCCGCGCCTTCATCGAGGGCTACACCCGCGGAACGATCCCCGACTACCAGATGGCCGCGCTGGCCATGGCCGTGTTCTTCCGCGGCATGACCCGCGCGGAGCTCGCCGTCCTCACCGACGCCATGATGCGCTCCGGCACGGCGCTGGAAACGTCGCGCATACCCGGCGTCAAGGCCGACAAGCATTCCACCGGCGGAGTCGGCGACAAGGTCTCCCTCATTCTCGCGCCGCTGGCCGCATCGTGCGGCGTGGTCGTGCCCATGATCTCCGGCCGCGGCCTGGGCATCACCGGCGGCACGCTGGACAAGCTGGAGTCCATCCGCGGCTACCGCACGGACCTCGCCCCGGACGAGTTTATGGCCGTGCTCGCGGAATGCGGCTGCTCGATCGTCGGCCAGACCGCCGCCGTGGCGCCCGCCGACCGCAAGCTGTACGCGCTGCGCGACGTGACCGGCACGGTGCCCTCCATACCGCTTATCGCCGCCAGCATCATGTGCAAGAAACTCGCCGAAGGCATCGACGCGCTGGTCCTGGACGTCAAGTGGGGCAGGGGCGCATTCATGAAGACCCCGGAGCAGGCGCGCGAGCTCGCGCGCACCATGGTGGAAATCGGCGCGGGCGCGGGCAAGGCCATGTCCGCTCTGATCACCGACATGAACCAGCCGCTGGGCCGCACGGCCGGCAACGCGCTCGAGGTCGCCGAAACGCTTGAGGCGCTCTCCGGCCGCGGCGCGCCCGACCTGATGCGCGTGACCCTGGCTCTCACCGCGCAGATGCTGGTTCTGACCGGCCGCGTTCCCGACACGTCCGCGGCGCGGCCGATCCTGCAGGCGCAGCTCGGCTCCGGCGCGGCGCGGCGCCGCTTCCTGGAAATGGTCGCGCGGCACGGGGGCGACGCCGAGGCCCTGGCGTCCGGCGCCGGCCTGCCCCGCGCCCGCCTGCGCCGCGAGATCCGCGCCCCGCGCGCCGGCACGGTCAGCGCGGTTGACGCCGGGCGCGTGGGACGCGCCTGCCTGGCCCTGGGCGCGGGCCGCACGCGCGTCGAAGACGCGGTCGACCACGCCGCCGGCATCAGCGGCATCGTCAAGATCGGAGAAAGGGTTGACGAAGGGCAGCCCCTTGCCGCGCTGCACGCCAACGACGAAGGCCGTCTGGACGAAGCGCTGCGGATCATCGACGGCGCCTTCGCGATTGGCGAAGGCGAGGCCCGGCCGCCGGAACTGATCGTGGAAACGGTGAGACCTGGAAATGGCTGAGGGACCGCTCGGGGAGCGATGCATGCCGGAGCAGATTGACGAACGCGCACTGCTGGGGGCCGCCGCGGCGGCGGCGGCCGAAGCCTACGCGCCCTACTCGGGCCTGCGCGTGGGCGCGGCGCTCCTGGCCGAA
>VGWJ01000010.1 GCA_016873635.1 Lentisphaerota bacterium
CGAGAAACAGGTTCTTCTCGAGGATCGCCTGGGGGAGGCCGCCGGGCAGGATGTGCGCCGCGGCGCTGAGATCGTGGTGCGCCGTGTCGACGAACGGGACCGCCACGCACAGGCCGACGCCCGCCGCCCGAATGGCGATGGTGCCGGACTCGCTGTCCTCGAGCCCGATCACCTCGCCGAACCGGGCGGGCATGACGCCCAGCGCGTGCAGCGCTATGGAGTACAGGTCGCGGTGCGGCTTGAGGCGGATCTCGCTCGAGTCGGAGGCCGTGATGATCGCGTCGAAGGCGTCGTCCGGCCCGCCCAGGCGCGCGGCGAGCTCGCTTGCCGCGGGCCATTCCGCCATCTGTCGCGCGACGATCTTGACGACTTCGCCCAGGACGATGCGCGCTTCGTGCGCGATGGACGAGGTGACCACGGCGACCCTGGCGGGGGCGCGGGCAAAGCGGCGCCCCAGGTCACGCAGCCGCGCGGCGGCCTCTTCGCCGGGCGGCGCTTCGGCGCCGCGCATCTCGGCCGACAGCGCGCCGGCGAGCGCGCCGGCGCGGTCGCCGAGCCACCCGCGGACAAGGGCCAGGAACACGGCAACCCCGGGCATGGGTTCGATCAGGGGGCGGCCGCCGGTCAGCCGCGCGGACAGCTCATGGCCGCGGCCGGCGGCGATGGCGTCCAGAATCTCGTGATAGCGGCGATAGTAGATTTCAATCGCGGCGCGCACGCGGAGATCGAAACCTTCGGGCCCGGGCGCGAGGTCCGGCCGGCGGGCGATGCGGTCGAGCGCCGGCGCGGCGGCCGCGAGGTCCAGGCGCGGATCTGAGCGGAGCGCGTTCCAGTCCGCGTCGGCGCGCAACGCTTCCGCCCAGCCGAGCGCGGCGAGGGTGCGCCCGGCCTCGGCGCGGCGCAAGGGATCGTGTCCGCGCGCGAGGGTCCACAGAACGGCTTCCAGCAGGGCGCGGCGCGTGGCGTCGAGGTCGATTCCGTCGCCGTAGGCGCGCACGAGATACTCGACGTGCCGGGTGGTGGAATTGCCGATGATGTGCGGGTAGTCGCGCCTGCGATCCAGGCCCGGCCAGTCGTCGCCGCGCCGCGTGACGAGGCGCACCATGGTTTCCAGGGAATGCAGACAAAGCGTCTCGGTCGTGGTCGTCGTGCCGTCCATGTCCTGCACGACCGCGGCCAGCCGCGGAATGGGGCCGGCGATGCGCGGAGCGAGCGGCACCACGGCGAAGGGGGGATAGACGTAGGAAGGATTGGGTACCAGGCAGAACTCGCCGGAAAGCGCGGCGAGGCGTTCCGCCGCCGCGCGGGGTCCGAGCCACTTGTCGCGCGCGGGCTGCATGGGACTGAAAGCGCCGGACGCTACACCAAAGCATCTCGCAAAGCCAGTGATATCGTCGCATCCGGAAAGCGGCCCGTTTGCGCCCACTCTGCGTCGCGTCCCGTACTGGCCGGCAACGACATCTCAACCTGGAAAGAGAAGATCAGCCTTTGGCTCGGGACATGGGACCGGCATCCTGCCGGTCATTCAGACCGTTGCATTGGACTACGTCGCGGTATCACGACAGACAGTTCCAGGCACGGCCAGTTCGTCTGATTTCCGGCGGACGAGAGCGCGCGACGAGAGTGGACCACGATTCCTCCGATCGTTCCTTTGTCTCTCCACTCGCCAACTTCCGCGGCACGACGGCTTGCGTCCGCGACCCCTTTCAAGAATTTCCAGCGCCAAGCACGAAGGCCGGCAGGACGCTCCTTCGCGCGGCGCGCTTCGGAGCGCAAGCGCCGCGGCGCCGCGCCGGCTCAGCCCTGGCAGCGCGGGCAGAAGTGGGTGCTGCGCTGGCTGACCACGATGCGCCGGATGGGTTCGCCGCAGCGGGGGCAGGGCAGGCCCGTGCGGCGGAAGACGCGCAGCCGCGAGCGGTTGGCGCCGGACTGGCCCCGCACGCGGCGGTAGGCGGTCAGCCCGCGCCCCAGGGTGGTGCCCATGTTGCGGACGCCGCGGCGCAGGACCCTGCGAATGGCGCGATAGAGGCGCTTGCTCTCCTCGGCCCTGAGCGTGTGGGCGTGCCGCCGCGGACCGAGGCCCGCGTCCCAGAGCGCTTCATCCGCGTAGATATTGCCGAGCCCGGCCAGGAATGCCTGGTTGAGCAAGAGCGGCTTGAGCATGGCGCGGCGCCCGGCGAGGAGAGCCCGCAGGCGGCCGGCGGTGAACGCGCGGTCAAGCGGTTCGGGCCCGAGCGCGTCAAGCACACCTCCCGGATCGGCGGTGAGATGGAACCGGCCGAACTTGCGGGTGTCGCTGAAACGCAGCTCGCGGCCGTCGTCCAGCTCGAAGGCGGCGCGTTCGTGCGCGTCCCTGGGAGACCTCGCCGGATCAAGGCTGAAGCGCCCGGTCATGCGCAGATGAGCCAGCAGCGCGTCGCCCGTGGAAAGGCGGAAGACGATGTACTTGGCGCGGCGGGTGACGCTCTCGATCCGCGCGCCGCGCAGGCGGCGGCGGAACGCGCGCGCGGCGGGCCGGTCAACGACGCCCGCCCAGCTTGTGCGCGCGCGAAGTATGCGGCGGCCGGGCAGCCCGGCGGCGCGCAGCTCGCGGACGACGGTTTCGACTTCGGGAAGCTCGGGCATGCGGGGAAGGTAGCAGAGCGGCGCGTCGCGGCCAAGTGCTTGATCCGCCGCGCCCGCCGCTTTCCTGCGCCGCTTTTTGCGTCGTTGACGTGCGCGGGAAGCCGGCTATCATGCGCGCGACGGTATCTTCAACAACGGGAGGTGGCGCCATGGTCCGCGGCCTGACGGCACGCAGATGACGCGGCATGCAGCATGACCGCGCCGGGTGCGCGGTCTTGTCAGGCAGAGCCGCATGGCCGGAGCCCGCTTCGCGGCGCCTTCCTTCCGTCGGCCTCTGATTGCACGTCGCGCGCCTCGCGTTTCGCCCGTTCCGGCCCTGACCGCGCTCCGCCTCCGCAACACGAAGGAGGGGCGGGATGAAGCACAAAGAGGGTACGGGGCTGAAGGAAGTGCAGGCGGTATACAGCGGGCCGGAAGGGGACCTGTGGGAGCTGGTAATGGGCGAGCAGATCCACATTGGCGGATTCAGTTCGTCCATGGCCCTGGCCGAAAAGGCAGCGATCGGGGCCGGCATGCGGGGGGTGGACATGTGCTGCTGCAGCGGGGCGGGCATGCGGTTCCTGGTGCTCTTCCGCAAAGTGGAGAGCATGCGCGGCGTGGACGCCACGGAAAAGGTGGTCAAGAGGGGCCGCGAGCGATGCGCGGCCGCGGGCCTGGCCGGCCGCATCGAGTTCACTCTCGCCGACGTCACGGCCAGCGGCCTGGCGGACCGCTCGGCCGATTTCGTCTGGGGGGAGGACGCCTGGTGCTACGTCGTCGACAAGCCGCGGCTGATCCGAGAAGCGGCCCGGATCGTAAGGCCGGGGGGCACGATCGCCTTCACCGACTGGATAGAAGGGCCGTCCGGGCTCGACGCCGTCGAGGCGCAGCGGTTCATGGCGTTCATGAAATTTCCGAGCGTCGCCGGCCTCCAGGACTACGGGCGGATGCTGGCGGAAGCCGGATGCGAGGTGCTGACGGCCGAGGACACCGGCGCCTTCGCGACGCACGTCGACCTTTACCTGGACATGCTGAACAGGCAGTTGACGTACGACGCCCTGAAGATCATCGGCTTCGATACGGAGCTGATGGGTCGGCTCGGGCAGGAGATGGTCTTCATGCAGGGCCTGGCGCACGCGGGCAAGATCGCGCAGGGGCGGTTCATCGCGCGCAGGAAGTCGTGAAGCGGCGCCGGCGTTGCGCCGGCAGGCCGCGCGGCCGCCGGGACGCCGGTCCGGCGGGGAGGGGGGACGGACCGGGCGGGGCCGGCATGACGCCGTGAAAGTCGTTTACACATCGGCCTTCGTGCCGCCGGAGCTGATCGAGGCCTGCGGTTTCGAGGCCCATCGCCTGGCGCCGCGCGCGGACCCCCGCGCGGGGGAAGGCGCGCTCTACGCCGCGGGCGTGTGTCCCTTCGTGCGGGCCTGGATCGCGCAGGCGCCGCGGGTGGACGGCGCGGCGGCCGTGGTCGCGGGCAGCGAATGCGACCAGATGCGGCGCGGGGCCGACATCCTGGCGCGGCGCGCGCCGTTGCCGGTCTTTCTGCTCAACGTTCCGGCGACGTGGCAGACGGAGGCGGCGCGGCGCTATTACCGGGACGAGCTGCGGCGCCTGGCGGCGTTCCTGGAAGCGGCGGGCGGCGTATTTCCGTCCGGCGACGCGCTGGCCGCGCGCATGGCGGCGGCCGAACGGCGGCGCGCGCGGGAGCGCGCGGCCGCGGCCGAAGCGGCATCGCGGCCCGCGGCGGGCGTGCCCATCGCCCTCGTCGGCGGGCCCCTGCTGCAGGAGGACGCCGCGCTGTTCGGCCTCGTCGCCGCGTGCGGCGGCCGCGTGGCCGTCAACGGCCTGGACGGGGGCGAACGCACGGCGCCGCGGGCCTTTGACCCCCGGGCCGCGCGAAGGAACCCGATCGAGGAGCTGGCGGACGCCTACTTCGACGGCGTGCCGGACGCCTTCCGCCGGCCGGATGACGGCCTGCACGCGTGGATCGGGCGCGCGTTGGCGCGCCACGGCGCGCGGGGGCTGATCATGGTGCGGTACGTGTGGTGCGACACGTGGCACGCGGAGACGGGACGCCTGCGGGACGAGTTGCGCGTGCCCGTTCTGGAGCTGGATCTCAACGACGAGGTCCCTCTGGCGCGGTACGCCACGCGCGTGCAGGCTTTCCTGGAGATGCTGGCATGAAAGAACCGCGCCGGAATGAAAGCGGCGTCCGCAGGCTCTCCCTGGCGGAATGGGACGCGCGCTACGACGAGTTGAAGGCCGCGGGCATGGCGGAGCCGGCCTACGGCGGGCGCTTGAGCCGGCGCCTGGCCTGCGGCGAGACCCGCCTGGCAACGCTCAAATTCGACGATTCTCCGGCGGCGCTGCGGCTGTGGAACTTTGTGCTGACCGAGTACGAGCGCCTGGAGGAGGCGCGGGCGGGCGGCGAAATCATCGTGGGCGCCATGAAGGACCTGGGCACGGTGCCGGTCATGGCCTTCGCCCTGAAGGGGGTGCGGGCGTTCTACCCCGACGGCGTGTGGTGGATGCCCTGCCTGATGCAGGGCGGGGACGGGCTGATGGAGACGGCTGACGCGCTGGGGATCGACGAGTCGTTCTGTCCGGTGCGCGCGATGCTCGGGGCATTCGTGACCGGTTCGCAGTTTCCGCGGCCGGACCTGCTCACGTGCAGCGTGGGCGCGGTGTGCGACGATTTCTCGGCGGTGGCGCAGCGCCTGTCCGGGTTGGGGCACGCGATTCTGTGGTGGGAGATGCCGCGCCGGCGCCGGCCCGGCCCGGGCGAGGCGGCGGTCCCGCTGCCGGGCGGGATCGCGGCCCCGCGCGCGCAGGTTGACATGGTTGCCGCGGAGCTGGAGCGCGTGCGCGGGGCCATTTCCGGGGCGGCGGGACGCCGGCTTGACGATGCCGCCCTGGCCGTGGGGATCCGGCGGGCGAACGAGGTGCGCCGCCTTCTGGGGCGGCTGAGGGAAGCGGCGTTCACGGCCGCGCGGGCGCCGCTGCCGGCGCTGGAGATGTTGATCGCCGAGATGCTGGCCATTCACTTCTGCTCGGACCTTGACGAAACACGCGCCGTCCTCGCGGCGCTGCTGAAGACCGTTGAGGAAAGGGCGGAAGCCGGGGCGGGGCATCTGGCGCCCGACGCGGTGCGCGTCTTCTGGGTCAACCCGGCGGCCGATCTGCGCGCGATGAACATGCTCGAGGACCGCGGCGGGCGCGTCTGCGGCACGGACTATCTTTTCACGCACGCCCTGGACGCGATTCCCGAGGAGGCGCCGCCGATCGAGGCCCTGGCGCGCAGCGCTCTGTCCGATCCGATGGCGGGGCCGGCGGAGGATCGCGCCGCGCGCATCCTGGCGGACGTCAGGCGTTTCGGGGCGGAAGCGCTGGTTGTGTCGCGCATCCCGGGCGCCAGTCACTGCGCCACGGAGGGAGCGGCGATCCGGGAGGTTGTCGGGGGCGAGGCCGGAATTCCGACCGTGGAGATCGAGGTGCCGTCCGTGGCCGACGCGGCGGAGAAGAGCATCGGCGGGCGGCTGCAGGCGCTGATCGAAACCGCGCGGGAAGGGAAGTCCGCCGCCTGACGGCCGCGCGCCATGCCGGGCTGACGCGGATTATTCGTGAAATAGTCCGCGCTAAGGGGCGCGGCCGGCGCGGCGGTCTTTCAGATAGCCGATGGCGTTGTCGAGGCGCTGGCGCAGGCGCTGCAGGCGGTCGAGTTCCTGCCAGCCGATCAGCTCCGCCAGCCAGTCGTCAAAATGATCTTCGAGCTCGTCGGCTTCTTCGAGCAGGCGCCAGGCGCGGCCGGCCCAGTCGTAGTAGACGCGCTCGGCGCGGTAGGCGTAGGGTTTGGGCAGCCCGGAAAGCAGGCGTTTGAGCATCGTGGCGTCGCAGCCGGCCACGGCGAGCTGCCCGACGAACGTCAGTTCCGCCTCCTGGCCGGGCGACAAGGGTCCGTCGGATTTGGGGTCGAAGCTCAGGTAACCGTCGTCGTGCAGCTCGAGCGCGCTCATCCAGTTGAGTCCGATCTTGCGGCAGAGCGCTTCGGCCGTGGGGGCGGGGGGCATGTAGTCCCGCACGGCGAACAGGGTGGGGTGGTCGCGGGAGGAGTCTTCGACTCGCGCCTTCTCGATATTGTCCGTAGCGGACATAACTGGGCCCCGGAAACGACGTCGCTGGGATCATAACGTATGGTTTTTTCCTTTTCATCATGAAAAATGCCGGGCGAAGCCGGGTTTGCTTGAATGCGCGGGCGGGAGGGGGTAGGATTGCGTTGCCGGTGTGCCGTGCCGTCGGGAGGCGTGAAGGCGTGAAAGAGTACCGCTACGTATATGAAGAGGGGAAGCTCCCGACGACTTTCCGGAAGATTCCATTCATCACGGAGTTCTCACAGCGTCATCTGGGGGACATCCTGTCCACGAGCCGCATCCGGGAATATGAGCGGGGCGAGACGATCGTGGCGGAGGGCCGGATCGAGAACTGGATGTTCATCCTGCTGAGCGGACGCGCGGAAGTGATCAAGGAGGGCAAGACGCTGGCGAGCCTGGAAAGCGCGGGCGACATTTTCGGGGAGCTGGCGATGATCAACGAGGAAGCGCGAACGGCATCGGTTGTTGCCCGGCGCAGGACGGTGTGTCTCGTGGTGGACAAGGAGTCGCTGGACAGGCTGGACGAGGACGCCCGCAACGCCTGTTACGCCACGATCTTCAGGCTTTTTGTTGACATCGTCGCCAAGCGGCTTAAAAGGGCGACGGAGGAGCTTGTGAGGGCGCAGACCGAGCTGGAAGCGGCGCGGGCGAAGGCCGCGGGCGGCTGAGGGCGGGAGGACGGCCGATGGCAAGAGGCTCAGCCGATGATCAGTGGTCGTCGCTTCATCTTTCGGCCTTTCTGGGGCAACGGCAGTTGGCGCGCCTGCAGATCGCGTGGGGCCGCGCCGAGGTCAACGCGCGCGACAGGCGCTGCCGCACGCCGCTGCACCTGGCGGGGGAGAAGGGGCACGCGGACGTCGTCGCGATGCTCCTGAATCGGAAGGCCGAGGTGGACCCGCGGGACGGCGAGGGCTGCACGCCTCTGCATCGCGCCGCGGCGAACGGGCATGTGCGGGCGCTCAATGTGCTGGTGAAACGCAGGGCCGACGTCGAGGCGCGCGACAAGCGGGGGCGCACGCCGCTGCATCTGGCGGCGCTGAACGACAGGGGCGAATGCGTCGCGGCGCTCATGGCCGCCGGAGCCGACGCGGCGGCCGCCGACGACGACAGCCGCACGCCGCTGCACCTGGCCGTTGACCGCGGCCAGAGCGACGCGGCGCTCCGGCTCGTCGCGGGGGGCGGCGGCGTGGGCGCCCGGGACAACCGGGGCTGCACGGCGCTGCACCTGGCGGCGATCAGGAACCTGGGGTCGGTCGTGCAGGCGCTGATCGGGGCCGGCGCGGACCTGAATGTGAGCAACCGCTCGGGACGCACGGCGGTGCACCTGGCGGCGGACGTGGGCTACAAGGATATCGTGGATATGCTCATCGGGGCGGGCGCGGACATCAATGTCGAGGACGGCATCGGCGGGCAGCCTCTGCGTCTGTCGGGCATGCTGGACTCGGAGGAAGTCGAGCGGCTCATCGCGGACGCGAAACGGGAGTCTTGAGTGGAAGACATTTACAGACGGCTGCTGTCATTCACGCGGGACGGCGTGCATTGCTACCGTTTCGACGACGGCCGCGTTATCATGGCGAACCAGGGCTTCGTCGATCTTCTGGACCTGGATTGCCGGCCGGATGACGTGGTCGGCAAACCGCTCCGCGACCTGTTCACATACACGGAACAGGAAGGCATGGTCCGGCACCTGCTCGAGAAGGCGGGGGAGATCCACGATTTCGAGTATCACTTCAAGACCCTGAAGGGCGATGACAAGTGGGTGCTGCACGACTCTTTCATCGCGGACGATCCGGCGCAGGGCGGGCGCGTGGTGCAGGCCATCGTGCGGGACATCACCTTCCGCAAGCAGGCCGAGCAGGCGCTGCGCGAAAGCGAGGAGAAATACCGCAACCTTGTCGAGGGCGCGCGCGACGGAATCTGCATCGTGCGCGAGGGCACGCTGGTCTACGCCAACCGGCAGTTGGCCGGCATGGCCGGATACCGCGTCGAGGACGTCGTGGGGAAGGCCTTCGTCAACTTCATCGCGCCGGAGGAGGTGGCCAAGGTGAAGGCGGCGCACGCGGCCGTGCTGGCCGGCGCGCGGGACACCGTTCCGCTGGAGACCGCGCTGCGGCGCAAGGACGGCGGACGGGCGGACGTGGAACTCAGCGCCTGCTCCGCGACGTATGAGGGGCAGCCGGCCGTCATGGCGGTGGTGCGCGACATGACCGAGCGCAAGCAGTGGGAGCGGGCGATGCGCGAGGCCGAGCGCCTGGAGGCGGTGAAGGCCCTTGCCGGCGGCATGGCCCACAACTTCACCAACTTCATCAACGTCATCCGCGGCTACGCCACGTCGATCGGCGACAACCTGCTTCCGAACACCAACGCGCACGAATATGCCGAGCGCATCGTGGACACCACGAACCATGCCCTGCACCTGACCAAGCGGATCATGAGCGTGGCCGAGGTCGCCGGCGAGACCGCGCCGGCGCGGATCGAGCGGGTGTCGCTGGACGCGATGCTGTCGGACATCACCGACCTGGTGGGGCACCAGTTCGGCGCGCGCAACATCCGCTTCGACCGGCGCGACAGGGGGCGCATGCCGCACGTGAAGGGCGACCCGGAACAGCTTCTGGACGCGGTAATGAGCATTCTCCTCAACGCCGTGGATGCCATGCCGCGGGGCGGCACGATCACCATCGACAGCGTCGAGCGGCGCATACCTCGTCCGCGCATGAACCCCGCGGCGGGAGGCGGCACTTTCGTCGGGCTGCGCATTCGGGACGACGGCGTGGGCATGAGCAAGGAGGCGGCGCGGCGCGCCTTCGAGCCGTTCTTCACGACCAAGCAGGGCAACACGTCCTTCGGGCTGGGGCTGACGATCGCGCAGAGAACGATGCGGGCCATGGGCGGCTGGATCGACCTGCGCAGTCGGCCCGGGGCCGGCTGCACGGTGCGGCTTTTCCTGCCGAAGGCCGCGGAGCCGGAGGCGGCCGCGGCGCCGTCCGCCGCCGTGGGCGGGCGTGGCGAGGTTCTGCTGGTGGACGACCGGCTGGAGCTCCTGACGATGATGAAGGAGGCGTTGGAAAAAGCGGGGTTTGCCATTCATACCGCCGGCGACGCGCGCTCGGGCATGGGCCTGCATCGTCAGCACGGCGGCAGAATCGCGGTTACCGTGATGGACCACATGCTGCCGGATGACGGGGGCAAACGCCTGCTGGAGGATATTCTGGAGCGCGATCCGGCCGCGAACGTCATCGTGACGTCCGGTTTCTCGCGCGACTACGTGCGCGGCGTCCTTCCGATGGGGGCGTGGGGCTTTCTGCAGAAACCCTTCGAGCCGCAGAGGCTTATCGGCAGCGTGCGGCGGATGCTCGGCGAAGACGCGGAGGCCGGGGACGGGTGATTCCCGCGCCGGGCGCCTTATGCGCGACGTGTACGAACTGCGCGAC
The DNA here is from genome assembly GCA_016873635.1 of Lentisphaerota bacterium. Lineage (GTDB taxonomy): Bacteria > Verrucomicrobiota > Kiritimatiellia > UBA8416 > VGWJ01 > VGWJ01. The sequence continues at coordinate 10,184 of VGWJ01000010.1, forward strand.
GAGCTCGAACGAACGGCCGCGGGCATGGGCGCGGTCGCGTTCGGGGTGGCCGACCTGAGCGGGCCGGCTCTGCGCGGGACGGGCGCGCCGTCCCCGTTTGCGGAGCGCTTCTCGCGGGGCGTGGTGCTGGGAATGCGTCTGCAGCGCGCGGTGCTGGACGACCTGGCGGAGCGTCCCACCCCGCTGTACCTTCATCACTACCGCCAGACCAACTACCAGCTTGACCGCGCGGCCTGGACGGTGGCCGACGCGCTGCAGCGGGCCGGAAGCGCGGCCCTGGCCGTGCCGGCTTCGCAACTCGTGCAGCGCGATCCCCAGCGGGGGCACCTTTCGCACCGCCGCCTGGGGTGGGCGGCGGGGATCGGCTTCATCGGCCGCAGCACGCTGCTGGTCCACCCGCGCTACGGCGCGCAGATGCGCTATGTGTCGGTGCTCACCGACGCGCCGCTTCCGGCCGGAATCCCCGTGGCCGGCGACTGCGGATCGTGCCGGGCCTGCCTGGAAGCTTGCCCGGCGCGGGCCATCGGCGAGCGCGCGGAGGATTTCAACCGGGAGGCCTGCTGCGCCCGGCTGAATGAATTCAGCCGCCTGCCTTTCATCGGCCAGCACATCTGCGGGCTGTGCGTGAAGGCATGCCTCTTTGACGGTTCGCGTCGATAGGGGTACCAGTGCACAATGATCGAGGATGGGCAGCACCTGCGGCAGCCAGGCTGATCTGCGGCATGATCGCGCGCGATGGCGAGGACCTCGCGCAAGGCGCGGCGGCCCTGGGGTCGGCGTTCGGGCCGGCTGACAGGATCAGCGCGGTCTATCCGTTCGACCTGACCGACTACTATGCCGACGAAATGGGCGCGCCGCTCCTGCGTCAGTTCGTCGCATTCGGCGGCAGCTTCGATCCGGCGGAGCTGGCGGCGGTCAAGCAGCGCACCAACGCGCTGGAGCGGAGCATGGCTGTCGTCGCCGACGGCCGCGCGCGCCGGCGCGTGAACCTTGACCCGGGGTACGTCACCGCCGCCAACCTCGTGCTGGCCACGACCAAGAACTCCTCGCACCGCATTCTGCTCGGCGGCGGAATCTACGCCGAGGTTACCCTGACCTTCCGCAAACAGGCCGTCGTTCCGTTCCCGTGGACCTACCCGGACTTCCGTTCGGGCCGCTACGACGGTTTTCTGCTCGCGGTGCGGCGCGATGCCATGGGTTAGCGACGGGGACCGTCGGCATCGGCCTCAGCGGAACAGGATGTCCGCGACGTTGCGGACGTATTGTTCGTCGCTGACGCCCTCGGTCGCTTCGGGAGGGAAGCGCACCAGCTCCTGCATGTGGGCGCGAATGGCCGCGAAGAGCCGCACGCGGTCCTCCGGGTTGAGGAGGGCGCGGCGCATGAGAGCCTGGGCCGCGACGCCGGCTTCGCGGGGCGAGACGCGGCGGCGCAGGCGGGAAGCCAGGACGGGGTAGGCCCGGAACGAGTTGTACTTGTCGGGCAGGACCTGGTCGAGGTCCGGCTCGGCGAGACGCGGATGGCTCACCACGATCGTGTTGGCCGCGATGTCGCCCACGCGCTGGGCGCGGGGGCTGAGCAGGCAGGCGAGGCCGCCCACCAGGTAGAAGGCCGGCAGCGCGTCCACCGGCCGCAGCAGGTTGCGCACGACGATCTGGCTGAAGGTCAGGCGCAGCCCCTGCTCGTCCATGACCTGCAGGCGCAGAAGGCGCTTGCCCACGGTCTGGCCCTGCCAGAGCCATTCCAGCGCGATGCCGTAGCCGAAAGAAAGCGCGAACGAACCGACCAGCCAGACCGCGCCGGCAAGGTCGGCGCTGATCACGCCCAGGAAGCGCAGCGCCGCGCTGACCGCCGCGGAAAGGATCTGCACGCAGGCGCGGTCCACGGCCAGGGCCAGGAAACGCGTCACGGGCCCCGCGAGACGCAGGGGAAAGACGATGCCTTCCGGGGTCTGGATTGTCAGGTGTCGGGCGTACATTCCGCTTTCCGGCCGGATCGCGCCAGGAACACGGTCAGCAGGACCAGTTCCAGGGCGCCGAACGCGATCTTGATGGCATAAGGAATCGTGGGCGCGTGGTATTGCGAGAGGAACGCTTCCACGATGCCCGCCCATACCAGCAGCAGGGCCACGCCGAAAATGAGCGTGACCACGTCCGGTCCCGCGGCGCGCAGGCGCGCCTTGAAGGACATGCGGCGGCGGCGGCCGAGCATGGCCCCGGCCAGCACAAGGCCCGCCTGTCCCGCCAGCAGGATGGCCGGGATTTCCACGGATCCGTGCGGCAGCAGCCAGCCCAGCAGGAACCTGGTCTGTCCCGCGGCGACGTAGTCCGCGGCGACGGCGCCCAGCAGCGTGCCGTTGTAGAAGAGCAGCACGCCGGTGCCGATGCCCCACGTCGCGCCCATGGCCATGGTCCCGATCGCGACGCGCGTGTTGTGGGTCATGTACCAGGCCGCGCCCTGCGCCTTGCTGCCCTCGAGCTCGTCATCAAGCGCGCTTTCCTCCCGGGCCACACGGTCGTCGGGATGCTGCAGCAGGCGCCCGAGCGGCATGAGCACCTCGCGCGCGTCGGGATCGAGCATCACGGCCAGAGCGCCGAACAGGCAGCCGGCGACGGTTACGGCCGCCGACAGGCGAAGCGCGCCGGCATGGCGGCGCACGGTGGAGGGGAAGACCGCGAAAAACCAGTGCAGGGGGCGCAGGCGGTGTCCCGCGCGGCGGGTCTCGTGGGTCTCGCCGTAGGCGCGGGCCACGAGGGTTTCGAGATAGGTGCGGGTTTCGCGCTCGGCGCCGAACGTGGCCAGGCGCGCCAGGTCGGCGGAAACGCGCTCATACAGGTAATGGAAGCGGCGCAGCGCCGGAAGCGTCATGCGCCGCAACGGCGCGCGATCGAGGTCGCGCAGGACGCCCTCCAGCTCGGTCCAATACGGGCGTTCGCTCGCGATGAACTTCTGCAGGTCGATGATCACAGCAACTGCCTCGCTTTGACGTTCATGTACTCCGTCACCAGGCGGACGCTGAGGGCGGCCTTGTCCGTGACCGCCAGCCTGACGCCCTTGCGCCGCAGGCTTCGCTCGATTTCGCGCAGATCATGCCAGATCAGGTGTCCGGCCAGCCGGCGGTAGACGTCGGCGTCGCCGGCGTCGCCGGCGAACAGCGGCCCCGTGTCGGCCTCGCGGAGCATGCAGACCAGCACCACGTGCTGGCGGCAGACGAGGTCCACGCGTTCCAGGAAGGTCTCGGCCAGGACGGGATCGCCCAGGTCGGTCAGGATCATCAGCAGGGCGCGGCGGCGCAGGCGCAGGCGCACGAAGCTGAAGAGCTCGTCGAAATCGGGGCTGGCCACTTCCGCGTCCAGCGCGTGCGCGGCGTCCCGGCAGGCGCTGTAATGCGCGCGTCCGCTCCCGGCGCGGATGAAACGGCGCATGCGGCTGCCGAACGCGCCCAGCCCGAAGAGGTCCCCCTGCTGCTCGGCGGCGAGTCCCATGACGAGGCTGGCCGCGATGTAGCGGTCGAGCACGGTTTGTCCGTCGGAGGTCTTGCCGCTCATGCGCGAGGTGTCCACCAGGACGTAGACCTCCTGCGTCTTCTCGATCTGGAAAAGCTTGGTCACCGGCCGCCCGCGCTTGGCGGTGGCCTTCCAATGGATGTCGTCGTAGCTGTCGCCCGGAAGATACTCCCGCAGCTTTTCGAAGTCGCGGCCCTGGCCGACCATGCGCTGCGTGTGCAGGCCGAACAGGCCGCGGTTGAGGAACAGGGCCGCGAGCCGGCGGCGGTCCTCCGCGAGGCTGGGATAGACCCGTATCTCGGACCGGCAGGCCGAGGCGCCCCGCGCGTGCCAGAAGCCCAGCGGGGACGGCACCTCGAACAGGCAGCGTTCCAGCAGGTAGCGCCCGCGCGTCCCGGGCAGGCAGGGCCATTTCACGCGGCAGCGGGCGGCGCCGCGGGGAAGGGCGACCTCCATGGCGTCATGCTCGGAGCGCACGGCCTCCGGCAGCGGCAGGCCCACGCGCAGGCGCGAGAGCCGCGGGCGCCCGCCGGCGCCGCCCGTAGCGACGAACACGGCGATGGCCCCGGGCCGGTCGAGCGTGAGGCGCACGACCGGGGGCAGCGCGACGCGCACGCCGCGCCGCCGCAGGCGGGCCAGGCAGGCGTCGACGGCGGCGACGCCGCCCAGCGCGCCGAACAGCGCCGCCGCCAGCGGCGCGGACGACGGCACAAGTCCGGCCAGAGCCGCGAACGGCAGCAGCGCGGCCGCCCAGGCCAGGAGCCTGTTGCCGGGCACAATCATCTGGGCACCGTCACCTCGCGCAGGATGTCCGCAATCACTTCGCCCACGGTGAGACCTTCGATCTCGAATTCGGGCCGCAGGATCAGGCGGTGCGACAGCACGGGCGAAGCCGTGTCCTTGACGTCGTCGGGCGTAACGAAGTCGCGGCCCGACAGGGCGGCCAGGGCGCGGGAAGCGGCGAGGATCGCCTGCGTGGCGCGCGGCCCGGCGCCCACCAGCACGTTCGCGTGCGCGCGCGTCTGCCGCACCACGTCGACGATGTAGCCCAGGATTTCGTCCCGCACCGTGACGGCCTGGAGCGTCCGCCGCAGGCGGATGAGCTCTTCGCCGTCGATCACGCTCCGGACCGCCCCGCCCGCCAGCACGGCTTCGGGCGCGTCGTCGCCGAGCATGCGCCCGGCCAGCGCGAGCTCCTCGTCGCGGGCCGGACACTCCATGGGAATCTTGAACATGAAGCGGTCCTTCTGCGCTTCGGGCAGCGGATACGTGCCTTCGTACTCGATGGGATTCTGCGTGGCGAAGACCGTGAAATTCGGCGAAAGCGCATGCGTCTCGCGGTCGATCGTCACGAGGCGCTCCTGCATGGCCTGCAGCAGCGCGGACTGCGTCTTGGCCGGCGCGCGGTTGATTTCGTCGGCCAGCAGGAACGTGGTGAAAACGGGCCCCCTGATCAGCGTGAAGCGGTTCTCCCTGAGGTTGAACACGTTCGTGCCGATGATGTCCGCGGGCATCAGGTCCGGCGTGAACTGGATGCGCTGCGCTTCGCAGCCCAGGACCCGGCCCAGGGTGCGCACGAGCAGCGTCTTGGCCACGCCGGGCACGCCTTCCACCAGGGCGTGATTGCCGGTGAAGATGGTGATCAGCGCCATGTCCACGGCCCTGGCCTGTCCGATGATCACCTTGCCCACTTCCGCCCGCGCCCGCGAGAGGACTTCGTTCAGTCGCTGGGTATCCGTGCTCATTTCCCGTTCTCCTTCGCTTTCGGCCCGTGGCCCGTCACTCGCCGTTTGCCGCCAGACACCGGTCCTGCCCGCTACCTTCGCTTCGCGATCTCACACATGCGGCTGTAGGTCGCCGCGAGATTCCGTTTGCCCGGCGGACGCCGGGCCGCTTCCCGCGCAAGCTGCTCCAGCTCGGCGCAGCGGCCGGCCTGCTTCCGGCTGAGGCTTCCGAGCGACCGGCGCCATTCGGCGACGCAGGTGGCCAGCACCGCGCCCGGGGGTATGCTTCGCCGCAGCAGGTTGGTGAGGCCGGCCTTGGAATCCTTGCCCGCGGCGACGACGGCGCGGGCGTCGCCGCCCGCCGCGGCGGGCGGGGGCACAAAAACGGTCGCGCCGCGCCACACGAACAGAAGCGCCAGCAGCAGGAGTCCGGCCGCGAACCATTGCAGGCCGTACTGCCGGGCCAGGGTGGCCACGCCGCGTTGCCTGGCCAGGCCGCGCTCGTATTCGTCGAAGACCACGCGGCGGTGGGGGCCCAGGAGCCAGGCCAGCAGGGCGGGGTGCCGTTCGCGCCGCATGGCTTCGTTGGAAACGAAATACGACATGGCCGACAGGACCACGGAGCCGCGGCCGAAATCGCGCGCGATGATCACGGGCCTGTTCCGCCGCGCGTAGACCGTGCGCCACTCCGGGGCGCCGTTGGTGAATACCAGGGAGGTATGGCATGAGACGGCGGGCGGAAGGCCGGCCGGTTCGAACCCGGGCGCCAGGAAGGCGAGCTCGGCCTGATCCGCCGGCAGATCCTCGAATCCCACGCCCCACAGCGCCATCAGAGACACCGGTTGCGCCTCCGGCCGGTCCTCGTCCCTCTTGCGTTCTTTCGGCTCCTTCGCGTCCGCCTCATCTTCCTCCTCGCCCTTGTCCGCGTTCCCCCCGCCGTCCCCGTCCCCGCTCTTCCAGTTGCGCGGCATGAAGGTCACAACCAGTCTGCCGCCGTCCCGGATCATGCCGCCCGCGAAAGCGGCGGCATGGCGGTCGACATACAGCGGGTTCCCGGAGGGCGCGCCCAGGAAGAGCACGGTTGCCGCGGGCTCGCCGGCGCGCGCCGCCAGCGACTCGTGCAGGCGTTCGACCGCGACTCCTTCGCACAGGGACAGCGCTTCGTAGAGGATGCGCGTGCCGAGAGGATCGCTGCGCAGCGAGGAGTAGGCGGGATAGACGTCGCCCGCGCGGAAGCGCATCGTGAACAGGCGCGCGACGCCGAAGGCGAACAGGCCCAGCAGGACCACCATCAGCAGCGCGGCGACCGTGCCGGCTCCGGCGGCCCGCTCCGGCGGCGCGTCCTCGAAGATGGCGCGGCGGTTCGCTTCCAGGCGCGCGAGGTCGTCGGCGGTGGCCGCGCGGGTGCCGTACCAGACGTGTTCGATCGCGCTGACGCCGCCGGCGAACGCGGCCCGCAGGGCCGGGCGCCCGCGGGCGCGGCGTTCCAGTTCGCGCATGTACTCGCGGTTGGACTTGAAAGCGGCAACGGTCAGACGCTCGCAGCGCGCGAGGTGGGAGAGGCAGGCCAGAAAGACGGCCCGCATGGCCAGGCGATAGTCGCCGCGGCCGGCGTAATCGCCCGCCAGGCGCAGCCATTCGTCCGAGGGCAGGGCGTCGGCCTTCACGCCGTCGTCGCGGATGTCGGGGGTCGCGGGCACGGCCACGGCCGCGGCCGCGCGCGCCCGGGCGCGTCTCTTCCAGAGCCGCAGCAGGAGTATCGCCAGCACGCTGGCGGACGCGGCCAGGAGCGCGAACATCAGCAGTCGCACCGAGGTCTGCCAGTCGAGATCGCGCGCGGACGGCCGGGGCGCGCGGCGCCTGTCCCATTTCTCGAGCAGGTCATCGATCCACTGCCCCCAGCGCCTGATTACGCGCCAGACGCGCCCGGCCGCCTTGCGCAGCATGTCGCCCGCGTTGCGCCAGAAAGCGGTGAAGATGCCGGTTTCTCCGGCGGCTTCCTCGGCGGCGAGGCGCTCGCGCGGCAGGCGCCAGGCAAATTCGGGGCGCGCGACCACGGTTTCGATGGCGCTGTCGAGCTCGCCCGCGGGAACGGGCGCGGCGGCGGCGGAAGGATGCGGGGTGGCGCAACGCGCGAGGGGCGCCGCCAGCATCAGCAGGACGAAAAGCACCGCGATTTTCACGCCTCCGCTCCGTACTTGCGCTCCGTTTCCCGGCGCGCCCGCTTCAGCTCCACGAGCAGATCCTCGCCCGTGCGCCGCGCTTCGCCGGCGAAACAACGCAGCACGTGCACGGCCTTCATGACGGGGTCGAGGCACAGGTAGGATATGCCGAAGACGCTCATCAGAAAAGTGGTGTTGAACACGGCGTGCCAGCCGCTGAGCGTGAAAACGGTCTGCATGCCCAGCAGGGCGTGCAGCATCCGCGGCGCGACGATCAGCAGCGCGGCGACGTTGGCCGCCACGGCGCAGCCGAACGGCGCCAGGGGCAGCACGGCCAGGAAGATCAGCATCAGCGCCGCCGCGAACCAGAGCAGGCCCTGCATGTGATGCAGCTCGGGAGTGAGCGACACGACCAGCCGCGCCGCTCCGAAGGCGGCCAGCATTCCGGCGCACAGCAGCCACGGGCTCAGGAGCCAGATCACGACGTGATTCTGCCGCGGCCAGAGGGTGGCCAGGCGCAGGGCGCGGCGCGCGACCTCGCGGACGTCGCCGCCGCTTCCGTCGCCCAGCGCGGTCACGTTCTGGTAGAACGCGTGCGCCGCGTAGAAGGGTGCCATCAGGAATAGCGCCAGCGGAATGACGAGCATGCCCGGCGGCTGAAGCGCCGTCTGCACGGCCGCGAGGCGCGCGACGCGCCGCCAGCCCCACGCGGCGCGCGCGCCGGCCACGAGATCGCGCAGCCCCGCCGCGAACACGGCCTGCCAGATCTTCATCCACAGAAACATGAGCGCCATGCCCAGCGCGGCCGCCAGGCTGCGCCGCGCGGCGAAGGCGCTGCGGCTCATGTCGGACCAGAAGAACAGGAAAGCCAGAACGAACGGCGCGGCGCCCGCGTAGTAGGCGGCGAGAACGGCAAGCGGCGCGGACCGCAACAGATGAAAGGCGTCGGTGATCACGTCCAGGGCGCCGGGCTCGGCCGGGCGGCGGCGGGCGCGCGCGGAAGAGGCGGCGCCGCTCATGGCCGCTCCCACGGGATTTCGCGCCAGAGCGCGCCTTCGTGAAACGACGACGGCAGCCGCAGCAGCGCCTGGGCGACGTAGTAAAACACCAGCCAGGCCGTGAGGAAACCGGCGGCGCAGCGCAGCGCGGCGGCCAGGAGGGCCTGCAGCCCCCCCCCGCGGCCCCGCGGCGGAACGGACCGGCGCAGGCAGGCGGCGCACATGACGCGTCCCTCGTGCTCGGTGATGCACTCGCGGCAGAAACAGCGGCCGCACGCGGGACAGCGCGCGGCGGCCTCGCGGCCCGCGTGGTTGAAGCACTTCTGTGTCGCGATCTGGCTCATGCGGGCGGGGGGGGCGGAAGGGGCGGGGGCGCGCCGCCCGCGGGGCGGCGCCGGTGCCCGCGCAGGCTGAGCAGTCCGCCGAAACCGATGACCGCCGATATGATCAAAGCGGCGATGAAAACGACGGCCTGGCCGGGCGAATCCAGGGGCGAAGTCGCGGCCATGGCGCGGAGCTGGGCCCACGCGTCGCCCGCCGTTTCGGGGTTGGCGATGGAGAACACCGTCGAGTGAATCATGCCGTAGACGTAGGTGAAGACCAGGTAGCCCAGCGCGCCCCAGGTGAGCGCCCGCGTGGCGGCCGGCAGATCCGTGCGGTGCTGCCGCGCCAGCGCCGTCACGGTGGCGGCGATCATGGCCATCCCGATCGCCATGCCCAGCAGGAGCAGCGCCGCGCCGCCGGAAAAGAAGCGCAGGCATGAATGGCAGACGTCGGCGATCAGGACCGCAAAGAGCCACTCATGGGCGTGGCCGCGGTAGGGCGCGATCTCCGGCGCGGGCAGGGCGCGCGCGCGCGCGGCGCGCGCCGGCGGGGCGGCGGGCGGGACGCCGCCGGCGGCCGGCGCGGCGGAGAGCTCCGCTTCGTGCCGGGCGGCCTCGGCGTCGGCCAGCGCGCCCTGCGCGGCCTCGATGCGCGCGCGGAGCAGGGCCGCGGCGCGCCTGGCCGACTTGAGGCGGCGCAGCGGGTAGAGGCGTTCGGTCTGCACGGCGGTGCGGATCGCGCACGCGCAGGTGGGCCCGCGGATGAAGTTGACGAGCAGGGCCAGGCCGGAGAGCGCCGCCGCCGCGCCGCAGGCGACGGCCGCGGCCGGGTGCCACGCGAACGCCAGCGCCGCCAGCGTCAGGGCCAGCATGACGGCGGCCAAGAACGCCAGCGCCAGGCTCTCGATCATGCCGAGCGCCGTGCGCGTAAGCGTGAGCGCCTGGATGTCCGCGAAATAGAAGCGTTTGTAGGACTCGCTGAAGCTGCGGTTCACAACCAGCAGAAGGTGGTCCGGACCCAGCCAGAGGCTGTGCCGCGCCGCGTAGACCAGTCCCACCGCGGCGCGCGTCTGCCGGCCCAGCCTGCGGTACGTGCGTTCCTTGCGTCTCATCTCACGGTCTTCCTAGCCGTCCGTAAGGCGCGCCAGGACGAAAGCGGCGCTCAGGAGGGCGCCGAACAGGAGGTCAACCTGGGCGGTCCGGGCGTCGAGCATCGCGAAAAGCTGCGGGTGCTTCGCACGGCGCGCGCGGGTCAGGCGGACGGCCGCGGGCAGGGCCAGGAAGGCGCCCAGGACCGGCAGCGGGGCTGCGACGAGCGAGGGGCGGGCGAGCCCTATCAGAACGTAAGCGCCCACGAGCGCGAACGGCCCCAGCATCAGGACGCCGTAGTAGACGGCCGATCCCCGCTCGCCGAGCGCGCCGGCGACGGTGCGACAGCCCCTCGGGCGGTCCGAGCGCAGATCGCGCCAGTTGTTGGCGTGCAGAATGCCCACCGTGTAGGAGACCAGCGGCAGGCTCCACAGCACCGGCGGCCACGCGAAGGTCCGGGCCTGCACCCAGAAGGCGCCGAACACGGGCAGCACACCGAAGGCCATGAAGATCGCAAAATCCCCCAGGCCGGCGTACTTGAAGCAGAGCCCGGCGCGGGTGTATCCCACGACAAGGACGGTCCCCAGGGCGCCGAGCGCGAGCACGGTCCATCCTGCCATTCGGACCAGAACCAGTCCGCAGAGCACGCCCGCGGCCAGAAACAGCAGCGCCGCGCGGTACACCTGGCCCGGGGTGAGCCATCCGCGGACGATGGCGCCGCTGCCGGGATTGACTTCCGTGTCGAGCCCGCGGCGATAGTCAAAGCAGTCGTTCAAGAGATTGGCGGCCGTGTGGAAGCAGAGGACGCCGACGAGCGTCAGGACAAACCCCAAACCGCGCGGGGGAAATCCGGCGTAGTACGCGACGGCCGTGCCCAGGATGACGGGCATGGCCGACCCGCTGTAGGCAAACGGGCGGACCGCGACCCGCCAGGTCTCGAGCCGCGAAACCGGTTTCCGTGTGTCGTTCGTAAGCATGGCGCTTTCTTTGGAAAGCGTGAGAGTGGCACAGACAATTATGGAAAGCAAGCGGCTGACGGCGGATCCTCAGCCCCTTGTGCCGCGTTCCGACGGAATGTCGAAGACATTCCGCCGCGAAGAGGAGGCGGGAGGAGCGCCGGAGCGGTTCATCCGAATACCAACCGCCTCCAACGGGCGGCGCGCCCGCCCCGCCGAAAATGAGATCTCAACCTGAACGCGTGGCCTGCCTGAATGAGGGCGGAAAACGCCCCGTCATGGTGCGGCTGCCTGGCGATGATTTCGCGGCGCGTCCCGTTCGCGCGACAACTCACGGAGCATCCGTGCCGCCGATTCGGGAACGGTCCGACACCCCGTCTGAGGCCTTACCCCGTCTTGCATCTTGACGCCTCAACCCTTTCGCCTATCATTCCGCCGATGAAGATTCGACTCCGGTCCGCTCTGCCCGGACGTCGGCCCGCGCATCCTGAAAGGAGAGCCGCCCCCCCGCGGATCCCGCGGTCTGCATAGCTGATTGCCGCCTGTAGCTATCACTGAATACGTTGCCATGGCGAAGCCACGATAGACCTACCACGATAGACCTCTTCTTCGACCTGGCGTGATCGCCGCGTTGGCGTATTCCTGTCGGCGGAAGAGGAGGATGAAGAGAATGCAACTCGGCCCAAGCGACAAAGCGACGTTAAGGCGATTGGCCGGACGATACGGCGAAATCGCGCATATGGACGTTCAGAAGGAGCGCATGGAACGGTACTACGGGACAAATGGGCTGGAAAACGTCCGTCCCGTGGTCCTCATTGACGAGGTGCCGTGGGGCGAAATCAAGGACGACGCACTGACGAATGTCTGCGCACCCGAACTGGGATGGATCGAGGCGCCGCTGCGATGCGCATTGTATCAGTGGGAGCATTTTCAGGTGGACCGGGTAATTCCGCCGGTATTTCAAGTCGTGAAACAGGCGCGCTGGCTTCGCGGCTTCGGCATCGAGGTGCGGGACCGGCAGATCAAAGGCGATACGGGCGCGTACATCGCTTCCCATGCCTACAGCGATCAACTCAGTACCGGGGACGATCTGGCGAAACTGCACCCGCCGGAAGTGGTCTATGACCAGCCCTCGACCGAGGCCGCGCTTGCGGTGGCGCGAGAGGTGTTTGCCGGACTCATGGGTGTTGAGGTCGTGGGGTGGGGCGGGTTGCATTTCAGCATCTGGGATGCCGTGGCGAGGTATCGGGGCGTAGACAACCTGCTCCTGGACCTGGCCGAGCGTCCCGACTTCATGCACCGGATCGCCCGGCGTTTCATGGAGATCGGGCAGGCCCAGTTCAAACAACTGGAGGAGCAAGGGTTCCTGGACGCGCGCCAAATCCTCGTGCACTGCACGCCGGCATGCTCGCGCGAACTCCCCGCGCCGGATTGTACCGGGCGCTTTCGGCCAAAGGACGTCTGGGGCCGTTGCGCCGCCCAAATCTTCGCGGCGGTATCCCCCGACATGCACGACGAATTCGACCTGGCCTACAATCAGCAGCTATTCAATGACTGCGGCCTCCTTTACTACGGCTGCTGTGAGCCGATGGACCGCAAGATCGACATTCTGCGCAAGCGTTTCAAGAACCTGCGCAAGATATCCATCACGCCCTGGGCGGATGCGCGCCGGGCGGCAGAGGCGATCGGGCGCGACTACGTGATGGCGGCGAAGCCCAACCCCGCGTTTGTCGCGACGGCCACGTTCAATCCCGAACCCGTGAAACAGGAAATTGCGCGGTACTGCGAGGCCTGTCGCGCCTGCGGCACCACGGTGGAGTTTGTGCTCAAGGACATCAGCACCATCGCCAACAATCCGGGGAATCTGACGCGGTGGGCCGAGACCGTCGGCGCCACCATTGACAAGTACTACGCCTGATCCTGGAAAGAGCAGTTCGGTGACGAACTGGAATTCCCTGGAAGCGGCCAAGGCGGGACGCGCGGGGGCGCGTTCTGCCGGCCGCCGCAGAAAAACGCATCGCCGCGCTCGGGTCCAGCCCATCAACTTCAACGGCACTTCCGTGCCCTGCCGGCCTTCGCCCGCATCGCTCCAAGCCCCGCCCGTACGCTCCAGAAGTTCGATCTGGCCGCGAACCTTCGGGGTCTGTCGCAGTTTGAACACATACCCCTCAGTCACCTTTGTGAGATCATCCCCCCTGCACGCAACGTCTTCGTTCATCGTATGTCCTTTCGCTTGATCACGAAGAACATACCGAAGCGTTGCGTGCTTTTCACCAAAATGGTGCACGCTCCCGAAGCGGCCCCTTCAGACGCCACATGCTCGGCTATAATGACTTCAACAAGAACAGTTCGGCCGCGAAGCGGCTGAACTGCTCTCTATAGGGTAAGGGGTCAGTTACGCGGTGGACGGGTGGCCCGCGACCTCCGGGCGCGGGCGGACATGTACGTGCGCCTGGACCGCGTTTGCCCGCCGGTTCAAGCAGAAGGTGGGCAAGACGCCAAGCGAATGGCGAATGAGGCTGGCGCGCCAGGCTCCTCCACGGACGGCCTCGCGGATTCCCGCGGAACGGCCGCGCCCCCGGCTGCATGGGCGGGCCCGGCCGCGGCGGCGGCAGGCGCCGGAGCGGGTGCGGACGGGCTGCCGGACAGGAACGCGCGCAGCCGGTTGGCCCCGGAGAAGAACTCACGCATGAGGATCACGAGGCCGTATCTCCCGCCTGGCGTGAGGCAGTAGCGCGATCCGCGGCGCGAGATCACGCCGACGAGCCGCAGAAAGAGCAGCTCCTTCCACAGTTCCCGCCCGCAGCGCGCGCCGTACTTGCTCTCCAGGTCGGAAAGATCCAGGCAGCCGCCGAAGAGCCGCATCAGGAAATCATACCGCAAGCGGGCCGCTTCGGGGAACTTGCGCACGGCCACGATGGGAAGTTCGGCGCGTGTCACCGCTTCCATGTAGCGGGCGACATCAAAGGAGTTCGCGTACAGCGCGCCGTTGAGATACCCGAAAGCCCCGGAGCCGAGCCCCGCGTATTCATCGTGCGCGACGATGTATTCGTCCGGCGTTCCCCGGCGGCGGGCGAAGCACCACCCCGTGACGGGCTTGTATGAATCGCCGAGGGCGCCGACGATCTCCGCGTGCAGCTTCTTTTCCCGGCGCGCGCTGGGCTTTCCGAAGACACGCCTGAAATCGCGGCCGGCCTGCATCAGGGGATAGAAAGTGACCTGGTCCATGTCGAGTTCCCGGAGGATTCTGACGTCCTCAAGCAGTTGGCGCGTGGTCTGCCCCGGGAAGTTGTAGATCATGTCCACGTTCACCGTTTCGAACTCGCCTCTCACGCCCTGCAGCCGTTGCCGCGCCTGACGGCCCGCGCCCGGGCCGTGGTGCCTCGACAGTTTCTCGAGCAGGCCGTCATCGAACGTCTGGACCCCGACGGAGAGACGTTCGACGCCGGCATCCTTGAGCACCGCGACCGTTCCGGCGGTCAGATGGCGTGGATGGGCCTCCACCGAGACCCGCTCGATGGGCCAGAGGTCGCGTATGAAGCCGATGAGCGAAGCGAGCTGCCACGGCAGAACCGTGGGTGTCCCCCCCCCGACGTAAACGCCGTTGAAACGGAATCCCAGGTCTTTGTAGATCTTGATTTCGCGCCGGAGGGTCGTGAAATAGCGGGCGGCCAGCCCGGGCTCAAACGCAACGCGGTGGAATGTGCAGTAGGGGCAGAGCGACTCGCAGAACGGCACGTGGACGTACAGCAGACGCTCCCGTGCGTCCTCCGGGCGGGGACAGAACGGCTTCTCGACCCACCGCATGCTCATCCGCCGGCGCACGGCGCGGCGCATGTACGCCGCAAGGAAGGAATCAATCAGCATGGCGCCTCACGCCGGAATTTATCGCAAACCCGGGCCGCCAAGGCATCAGGAGGTTTCCACGTTCCATGCCATGATCTTCCGGCCGGCTGCGATTCCCGGCGGAACTTGCGTCAGGTGAGGATGTTGCGGCGGACGTGCCCGGCCGCGGCCGGGTTGACACTGTGTCTTGTTCCATCATACGATGCAGCGCTGTTCCGCTGTTCCGACCCTCGACGCGAGGGACATGGTTCCTGTTTGTTCGTGATGCGATGATAGACGACAAGATCACAGAGGTCCAGGAACGAATGGTCGCGTGCCTGCGGTCATCGTCGCTGCGGCGGGAGGCGCGCCGGTATCAGGCGTGGCTCGGACGCGGCAAGATGCTGCGCGCCCGTCTGCTTTTGCGCGTGGGCGCCGGCGATGTCCCGTCGGAAGACGCCCTTTGCGCGGCGACCGCGGTCGAGTTGATTCATGTGGCGAGTCTTTTGCATGACGACGTAATCGACGGCGGGCGGACCCGACGGGGACGCCCCGCGGTATGGGTGGAAGAAGGCGTCAGGGGGGCCGTTCTTCTGGGCGACCTGCTGGTGAGCCGCGCCTTCGCGCTGGTCCTGCCGAGCCGGGACGCGTCGCTGGCGCGGGTCCTGGTGGAATCGGTCCAGGAGATGTGCGATGCGGAAGCGCTGCAGGAGCTGGTGCTGAAAGGCCGGCCAGCCGACTGGGAGACGTGCGTCAGCGTGGCGCGGGCGAAGACCGGCTCTCTCTTTGCGTTTGCCGCGTACGCGGGCGCGGCGGGCGACCCGCCGCTGCGCGCCGCCCTGCGCGAGGCCGGCTACGCCGTGGGGACGGCCTACCAGCTGGCGGATGACGTATTCGATGCGCACGGAGATCCGCTGCGTTCCGACAAGACCCTGGGAACCGATGCCGCGAACGGAAAACCGACGACGGCCTCCGCGGCCGCAGCCGCGGGCGTCGATCCAGGCGCCTATCTCAGCGGGCTCTGTGAGCGCGCCCGCGCGTCCCTGGCGCAGTGGCCGGCGGCAAGGGACGGATGGGACGCCTATATGGAGCGCGACATGAAGCCGGCACTGGCGAGATTCCTCGGACACACCTGCGCGCAGGCCCTCTCTT
Source organism: Lentisphaerota bacterium (assembly GCA_016873635.1). Classification (GTDB taxonomy): domain Bacteria; phylum Verrucomicrobiota; class Kiritimatiellia; order UBA8416; family VGWJ01; genus VGWJ01. Next base: position 25,917 of record VGWJ01000010.1, read on the forward strand.
GAGAATCCGGGGCGGGTATACTCCCAAAACTGATCCGGCAAGAGCGCGCCTAATCGCGCTCCTCGATTTCGATGGTGTTGGTCGGGCAGACGTACACGCACGCGCCGCACCCAATGCATGTGGCCGCGAGCCTGCGGAAAGGCGTTCCCACCGTCCGCCGGGGCCCGCGGCCGCTGAAGCCGATGGCGTTGCGCCGCGAGATTTCCGCGCAGGCGCGGACGCACAGGCCGCACAGGATGCAGTTCTCGGGTGCCAGATTGAACCGTGTTCCGGTCACGCCGTACTCGGCGGCCAGCGCCCGGACTTTCTCGGATTCCGGGCTCCGCGCCAGGAGCAGTTCCAGCACCACCCGCCGCGCCCTCTCCACGCGCTGCGTATCCGTGCTGACTTCCAGCCCCGGCGCGCACTTGTACAGGCATGCGGCCTGAAGACCGGGCCGGCCGCCCGCCACGATCTCGACCAGACAGACGCGGCAGGCGCCGTACGGCGTCAGCTCCTTGTGATAGCACAGGGTTGGAATCCTGATGCCCGCGGCCCGGGCTGCTTCCAGTATTGTCTGGTTCTCATCGGCCTGAAGTTCCCGGCCGTTCACCTTTATCGTCACCATGGTCGCACTCCCTCTGCCGCGCGCCGTCCCGCTTGCCCGGACGCGCGCCCGTCCGGCGCCGGCCCGGGCGGCCGCGAATCGAACCGCGTGCGCTCCGTTCCCGTCCGGCAGTCAAACACAAACCGCACCGCCGGATGGCCGGCGATCAGCGCCGCCAGGGTTCCCGGAACGTCCCCGATCGGCTTCATGTCCGGGTGCCCGGACTGAAACGAGGCGATCACCTCCGTGCCCGCCCCTTCGCCCGTGACAATCCGCAAGCCGCCTCCCGTGTCCTCCGCCGCCTGGCGCAGCAACGGCAGCCCGAGCCCCACGCGCGCCTTTTCCCGGGTCGTGAAAAACGGGTCCGCCGCCTTTCGCGCCGTCACCGCGTCCATTCCGCGGCCGTCATCCCGGATGCGCAGTTCCAGCGTCCCGCGCTCCGGCTGCTCTTCGATCTCTATGAAGATCTCCGAAGCGCCCGCGCGAACCGCGTTTTCAGCCACGTCCAGTATATGAAGAGAGAGGTCCTCCATGTTGCGTCAGACCTTCACGCGCCGGCCTTCGCTTCGTTTCAGCGCCTTCAGAAACTCCTCAAACGATGGTACCTCTGGCAGGTGTGAATGTGCAAGTCCGCCGGGATCTCCTCCCGTATCATGCCTGCTTGCCGCCGATGCCCAGTTCGCGCAGCCGGCCGACCGCCTCGAAAGCCGTCAGCGCGGTGACCATCACGGGCACGCCCTCGGCCTCGGCTTTCCGCAGCGTTTCCGCCTCGGGCTGGCGCCCGTTGACGACAAGAATCCCGGCAAGATCCTTCATGCCGGCCACCGCGATTGCATTCGCGTGGATCTGGATCGTCACCCAGAGGTTTCCCGGCCGGGCGTGCGCGAGCACGTCGCTGAGCAGGTCGCCCGCGTAGCCGCCCGTCACCGGGCGGTCCAGCGCCCCGGCGCCCGCCTTCAGGTCCGGCCCCAGCGCTTCGATCAGGTCGCGCAAAGTCATGTCGGCGCCCCCTTTTCCTCCTCGTGATGACGCCCGTCCCTTGCCGCCCTCCGGCCGCGGCGCCGTGAGGAGGGCTACTCGATCTTCACCGCCGAAATGCCGAAGACGCCGCATGCCTCCAGACAGACCCCGCACTTCACGCACCTGGCCTGGTCGATGACATGCGCCTTCTTGCGCTCGCCCGTAATGGCCTTGGAGGGGCAGTCGCGGGCGCACACCGTGCAGCCGCGGCAGATCTCCGGATCGATGAAGTAGCGAATCAGCGGCTTGCACACCTTGCCCGGGCACTTGCGGTCCCGGATGTGGGCTTCGTACTCGTCCCGGAAGTAGCGCAGCGTGGTGAGCACCGGATTCGGCAGCGTCTGCCCCAGCCCGCACATGGAGGCGTCCTTGATCACCTCGCACAGCTCGGCCAGCGTATCGAGGTCCTCCAGCCTGCCCTCGCCCGCGCAGATCCGGCGCAGGATCTCCAGCAGGGCGCCAGACCCGTCCCGGCAGGCGGAGCACTTGCCGCACGACTCGTCGTTGGTAAACTCGACGAAGTACTTGGCCACGTCCACCATGCAGGTGTCTTCGTCCATGACGATCATGCCGCCGGAGCCCATGATGGACCCGGCTTCCGTGAGGCTCTCGTAGTCCACGGGGAGATCCAGCAGGGAGGCGGGCAGGCATCCGCCGGACGGGCCGCCGGTCTGCACGGCCTTGAAAGCCTTGCCGTCGGGAATGCCGCCGCCGATGTCGAAGATGATTTTACGCAGCGGCGTGCCCATGAGCACCTCGATCAGGCCCGTGTTCTGGATCTTGCCGACCAGCGAGAAGACCTTGGTGCCCTTGCTCTTCGCGGTGCCCATGGCGGCAAACCAGCCCGCGCCCCGCTCGATGATCGGCGCGACGGTTGCCCAGGTCTCGACGTTGTTGATGTTGGTGGGCTTCCCCCGGATTCCGCTCTGGGCGGGAAACGGCGGACGCTGCCGCGGCTCGGGCGGGCGCCCTTCGATCGAGGCGATGAGCGAGGTTTCCTCCCCGCAGACGAACGCGCCGGCGCCCTGCTTGATCGACACGTCGAAATCCAAATCGGATCCCAGAATGCCCTCGCCGAGCAAACCGTACTCGCGGGCCTGGTCGATGGCGATCTGGAGGCGCTTCCTGGCCAGCGGATACTCGGCGCGGATATAGACGAAGCCGTGCGCCGCCCCGATGGCGCGGGCCCCGATGAGCATGCCTTCCAGAACGGAGTGGGGGTCCGCCTCCACGATGCTGCGGTCCATGTAGGCGCCCGGATCGCCTTCGTCCGCGTTGCACACCAGGTACTTGACGTCGCCGGCCGCCTTGCGGCACAGCTCCCACTTCAGGCCCGTGGGGAAGCCGCCGCCGCCCCGTCCCCGCAGCCCGGACGCCTTGATCGTCTCGACGATCGATTCCGGCGTCATCTCCGTGAGGGCTTTGGCCAGCGCCCGGTAGCCGTCCCGGCCGATGTACTCGTCGATCTTCTCCGGATCGATCATCCCGCGGTTGCGCAGCGCCACCAGCGTCTGGTTGGCGAAGAAGCCGATGTCCGCCAGCCGCGGGACGGCGGCCTTCTCGGCGGGGGGCGTGAACATCAGCTTCTCGACCGGCCGGCCCTTGAGGAAGTGCTCCTCGACCAGCTTCGGGATCACGTGCGGGGTGAGGGTGTGGTAAAAGATGCCGTCGGGCATGACGGTCATCACGGGGCCCACGGCGCAGAATCCGTTGCAGCCGGTCAGGACGACCAGGACCTCCCCGTCCAGCCCGTGCCTGCGCAGCTCCTCCTCCAGCCGCGCCTTGATGGCGAACGACTTCATGGAGACGCACGCCGTGCCCGCGCACAGCATCAGGTTCAGCCGGTACTGCTGGTTGAGCGGTTCCGTCATGAAGGCCTTTCGCTCCCCCGGGCCAGGGCATATTCCCCCACGACCTGGCCGCCCTGGACGTGCTGCGCGAGAATGCGCTGGACTTTCTCCCGGGTGAGGCCGACGTACTTCACCGGCGCCTGGTCCTTCACTTCCACGGTGATCATGGGCTCCTGGCTGCACAGCCCGGCGCAGCCGGAGCTGGTCAGCAGCACGTCCTCGATGCCCCTGCTCTCGATTTCCTCCATTAGCGCGTTCATGATCCCGCGCGCGCCGGCGGCGATGCCGCAGGTGCCCATGTGAACCGTGATCTTGGCCCGGCCGGCGCCTTCGCGCAGCAGGGTCATCTTGCGCACCCGCTGGCTGATGCGCTCCAGATCCTCAACTCGCAGCTTGGACATCGACCGGCGCCTCCCTGTACTGGGTGATCAGGCCCGTGACCTTCTTGACGGTCATGTGGCCGTGCACATCCTCGCCCACCGTCAGGACCGGGGCCAGTCCGCAGCAGCCGATGCACCGGACGGGCTCCACGGAAAACAGCATGTCCTCGGTCGTGCCTCCGGCCTTGATGCCGAGCTCCCGCTCCAGCGCCGCGAGAATGTCGCCGGCGCCCTTGACGTGGCAGGCGGTCCCCAGGCAGACGGAAACCGTGTGCCGCCCGCGCGGCTTCAGGCTGAAGGCGTTGTGAAAGGTGGCAACCCGGAAAACGGCGCTCGGGGGAACGTGGAGCCGGTCCGCGATCAGCGGGAAGACGCTTTCGGGCAGGTAGCGGAAGGAGGCGTTCATGTCCTGCAGCATCGGAACCAGCGAATGCTGCTCCGCGAGGTGGCGCTCGACGATCGCGTGGGCCCTGGCGGTCTCTGCCTCCCGGAAGGCCACCCGGCCCCGGTCGTCGAGGTCGTGATAAAGGTTGTTCTTCCTGAAGCGCCATTTCAGCTTCGGGTTGAAAAGGTTGTTGTCGACAATCCCGCGCACGGTCGTCAGGAAGTCGGGGATCATGACCTGCGCGTCTTCCCTGACTTTGACCTGGCAGGAGAGCCGCACGCCTTCCTGCCTTTCGCGGCGCGTGAGGAAGAACTCCTCCGTGGGCAGGATGGAACCCCCGCCGCTCGCCACGCGCACCTTGCAGTACCCGCAAGTCGCCTTGCCGCCGCACGACGAGGAAACGCGGAAGCCTCCCTCCTGCAGGGCCGTGTGCAGCGGGCCGCCGCCCTTCACGCGGAACGACCGGCTCTTGTCTTCCCCGGTAACGGTGATCGTGCACTCGCCGTAAACGACCAGGAAGCGTTCGGCGACCGCGAGCAGAACCGCGATCACCAGCACGATGGCGTCCATCAGCAGTATGGGCAGCAGGATCATTGGATGCGCAACATGCCTCCGAAACCGAGGAAGGCCAGGGCGATGATGCCCGCCGCGATCATGACGATGCCGGGCCCGCGCAGGCCCTTCGGCACGTCGCCCACCAGCCTCAGCTTCTCGTTGATGGCGGCCACGATCACGATGGCCAGCGTCCAGCCGGCCGCCGTCCCGAGCGCGAAGGCCAGCGTCTTCGCGAACGAATACGCGCGCAGAATCATGAACAGCGACGCCGCCAGCACGATGCAGTTCACCGTGATCAGCGGCAGGAAGATGCCGAAGTGCGCCTGCAGCACCGGAAAGAAGCGCTCCATGACCATCTCCAGAAGCTGAACCGTGCCGGCGATCACGAGAATGAAAACGATGAAGTGGATCAGCTCGCCGTGCGCCGGGACCAGCACAAGGTGGTAGACGAGCCAGTTGATGGCGGCGGTCAGCACGACCACGAAGATGACGGCCACGCCCATGCCCCATGCCGTCTTGATGCGCTGGGACATGGAGATGAACGGGCACATGCCCAGCAGGTACGTCAGGGCGATGTTGTGCGTCAGTATCGCCGCGATCACGATGGTCAGCAGCCCGCGCATGGCGCCTATCCCTCCCTGGGCGGTTCCACGCCCGCCAGCGTACGGGTGATCCACAGAAACAGGCCCAGCAGGAAGAAGGCGCCGGGCGCCAGCGAGAGGACCACCCAGTTCTCCCAGCCCGCGGGCATGACTCTCATCCCCAGGAGCGTCCCGAACCCGAGCACTTCGCGGACAACGGCAATGCCGGTCAGCGTGTAGGAGTAGGCGATGCCGTTGGCGACCGCGTCCACCAGCGACAGGCCCAGGGGGTTCCGCGCGTAAAACGCCTCGGCGCGCCCCATGAGAATGCAGTTGGTGATGATCAGGCCCACGTACGGCCCCATCGTCTCGCTGATGACGGGGAAGTACGCCTTCAGGAACTTGTCCACGACGATCACGAACGACGCGATCGTGACCATGTAAGTGATCATGCGCCCGCGCGCCGGTATCATCTTGCGGAGCGATGAGACCATGACCGCCGTCGCGATCAGCACGAAGGTCACCCCCGCGCCCATGGCAATGGCGTTCTCAACCTTGTTGCTGACGGCCAGGGCCGAGCAGATGCCGAGGCACATCGACGAGATGGGGTGCTCCGTCCAGACCCCCTTGAGCAAAGTCTTGTACCTCTCCTTGCCGAGCAACCGGCGCAGGTTCACTGCTGCACCTCCTTCACCATGGGCAGGCAGGCCGCCGCCTCGCTGTTGAGGATCCTGCCGAACGCCTGGCAACTCAGCGTCGCTCCCGTGATCCCGTCCACCTCGGTGTCCGTGGCGGCCGCGCCCTCCGCGGTAATCACAATCCGGGGCAGCAGGCGCTTGCCCTGGAACCCGGCAAGATACGCCGCTTCGGCAATGCGCGAGCCGAGGCCCGGCGTCTCTTCCTGGTGTACGATCGTGATGCCCTTCACCGCGGCCCCGTCCGGCGCAACGGCCAGGATGCCCTGGATGGGACCCCACAGGCCGGCGCCCTGAATCGAAAACGCCACGGTCTTGTCGGCAGTCACGTAGAACTTCCGCCCGCCCTTCTCCACGACCCTGACCGTCGCATCGAACGTGGACTCCCGCGCCGCCTCGTCGCAGGCCACGCCGAGCGCGGCCAGGACGTTGCGCTTGATCTTCAGCTCCTCGTTGCGGGTAATGCGGGGTTTCGTGACCGCCTCCACCGCGGTCAGCGCCGCGGCAAGGATCGAAGACAGGATCAGCAGGAAGGCGATCATCTTGACGCTGTCTTTCACCGTTCGCCTCCCCTCCCGCCGTCGCGTCCGCACGCGCAGCTGCCGCAGTGCGCCGGAGCCGGAGCGGGCGCGCCCGCCTTCGCGCGCGGCCGGGGGCGGAAGGTCGCCTTCAGCACGATGTGGTCGATCAGCGGAGCAAGGCCGTTCATGATCACGATGCTGAACATCACGCCTTCAACGTACCCCGAGAAGCCGCGGATCAGCACCGTCAGCAGCCCGCACATCGTCCCGAAGACCCACTTGCCCGCCTTGGTGAACGGCGACGTCACCGGGTCCGTGGCCATGAAGAACGCGCCCAGCATCAGCCCGCCGGCGAAGAGCTGGAACAGCGGCGGCGCCACGCGCGCCGGCGCGAAGCGGTGGCCGGCCGCGCTCAGAATCGCCACGGATCCGAGATACGAGAGCGGAATCCGCCACTCGCTCACGCGGGTCCATATGACGAAGAGCCCGCCCGCGATCAGCCCGACGCGGAAGACCTCGCCCATGCTGCCGGTCGCCCGGCCCACGAGCAGGTCGGTCAGCGCGGTCACGGCCTGGCTCGTCTTGTACATCCCCAGCGGCGTGGCCGTCGTTATGGCGTCGCTGCCCGGGATCTGCCAGGCCGTCGACATGATCGAAGGGAAGGCGATGGTCACGAACAGCCGCCCGACCAGCGCCGGGTTGAAAATGTTGCGTCCCGTGCCCCCGAACATTTCCTTGCCGAACAGCGTGCCGACGACCACGCCGACCGCGACGACCCACAGCGGAACGGTCGGCGGCAGGGTCAGCGGAAAGATGAGGCCGGTCACGAGGAACCCCTCGTGAATGTGCTTCTTGCGGGCCATGGCGAAGCCCACCTCGACCAGCCCGCCGAACAGGTACGAGACCACAATCATCGCCAGCGAGCGGACCCCGAAGGCCCAGACGGCCGCCAGCACCGCCGGCGTCAGGCCCGCGATGACCACCGTCATGTAGCGCTTGATGTCCAGCCCGTCCACGCAGTGCGGCCCGCCGGCGGTGGTCGCGTCCGAGCCGAAGACGGCCGCCTCCAGGGCGTCGAACACAGGCTCCATGGGCTTCAGGAACCTGTTGCGGCGGGCTTTTTCAAGCAGCGGTTTCATGGCGTCACGCGGCCGACGGCCGGGAAGAGTCGAGTCCTTTGAGAACAAACGAGGAAAGGATGTCGGCCGAGTTGTCGACGCCTTCTTTCAGAAGCCGGTCCTGGCCGATCCGGACGTGTTCCGCGACCCCGATCTTCGAGGGACAGACGTAGCTGCACAGGTTGCAGCCGATGCAGTCGAAGATGCGCAGTTCGGTCGCCAGGAGATCCTCGAAATATCCCTTGGCAACGTACTTGTAGAGCAGGTGCGGAATAATGCCTGCCGGGCAGACGTCCTGGCAGTAGCCGCAGGAGACGCACGGCCGCGGCTCGCCTTTCAGGCTCGCGCTGGCCGCGCGCGCCGTCGGCAGCAGGCAGGACAGGAACGTGCGCGAGTGGGCGTCCTCGCGGAATCCGGGCCGGGCGAACGGCAGCAGGCCGGCAGGGCCGCGCTCCGGCAGCGCCACGACGGCCGCAAACGTGCGGTCGATCGGAACCTGCGGATCCGCCAGCTTCGGCCCGGTGAGCGTGCTGTTCTTGACGAAGCGAACCCCCTCGCCGGCTCCCGCCAGCCGGGCGGCGTCGGCAAGCGGCGCGCCGACCGGCACCCGCGCGTGCACCGGTCGCCGGCAGCCCGGGCCGCAGAGCGCCACGATCCGCTCGATGAGCGGCTTGCCCTCGGCCACGGCCTCATAGGCGTGAACAACGGCCTGGCAGTCCAGGGTCACAACGCCGATGTTGGCGGCCGCGTAGCCGTGCGGGAAGGGCCGTCCGAGCAGCGCCGGAACCAGAACGGCGTCGAAGTCCTGCGGATACCGCGGCTCCAGCGGATGAAGCGCCACGCCCGCGCGGCCGGACAGCGCCCGCGAAAGGCGGCCGACGAGAACGGATTCGCGGCGGTCGATCGCCACGTGGACGGGCGCGCCCCGCAAGGCCTTCTGGAGGATCAGCAGGCCCTCGACGAAAGCCCGCAGGCGCTCCTCGCCGAGCACGACGGAGAGCGAGGGGCAGTACATTTCGCTTCCCGTGTCGCGAACCAGGATCGCCTCCACCTCGCCGGGCTCGATGAGCGCGCTGCGGTGACGCGTGGGAATGCCGCCGCCCAACGCGGCGACGCCGGCACGGTACAGGAGGTCGCCGATCGCTTCGCCGGAAAGATCAGCCCAACGCGGCGAGTGTCCCGGGAGCTTCTTCAGGGGCCCGGAAGGGGCCGTTCGGATCACAATCGTGCCCCCCGCGTCCCCCGCATCGGAGGCCCGGACCTCCTCGACTACGCCCGCCACGCTGGCGTGCACCGGACTGCAGAGGCGCGCCTCGTCGGCGCCCACCACCTGACCGGCGGCCACGGCGTCTCCGGGACCCACCAGGGACTTCGCCGCATCCCGGAAGCCCTGGCGGAGGGGGATGATGACCCGCCGGGGCGCGTCCAGGGCGACGAGGGATGCCGCGGGCTGCCCCTGGAAACGGCTGAATCGGTAGCCGCCGGAGAATGGTCTCCGCCCTCTGATCATTCCGCTATCCCCGGACTCGTCTGTCCGCTGTCGCCCCGAGTCGGCGCCCTTCGCGCGCCGCGCCGCAGCGAGCAACGGGGCGGCATTATGTATTGTGCCGCAAAGTTGCTCAAACGAAAAAGAGCATCTCTTTAAGGGCCCTTCCGAGTTCAGTGTGGGTACCGGTTAAGATGAACATCGGGCGGAATAGCGAGAAACAGCGACCAGAAACGCAATGCTCTCTAGCGAAGGCACGCAAAGGCCCTCTTGACGGCGTGGCCGTTTGGGCTATCGTCGTTTCGTTTTGCAGTCATGGAGGAACGACATGATCAGAACCGCCACAGTCAGAGCACGAGTCGAGCCGGATCTCAAGGCTGATGTGGAGAGGTTGCTTGGCCGTCTAGGCCTGAGCACAACGGAAGCGATCAACCTGTTCTACCGCCAAATCCGGCTCCGGCGCGGCCTACCCTTTCCCGTCGAGGTCCCGAACACGACCACGCGACGGACCTTTGAAGCGACCGATCGCGGCGAGGATCTTCAGGCGTATGAGAGTCTTGACGAGATGTTCGAGGCGCTCGACAAATGCTGAAACTCAATCTCTGTCTGGCGGTACTCACCGCGACCTGCAAGGCGGCCGATCCCGTGAGAGCTACACTGACGCCAGACCCCAGTAGACCTGGCGCCGTCTGTGTGCGCTTCGGAATCGGGCCCCCCGTCACGAACCTCATGTTCTTCGGCGGGTTCATCCTGCACGTGGCGAACGTATCAACGAATACCATCGTGTTTCTCGACCCGGGTCCCTCGGCCTCGGGCTGGAGCGGCGATTTCTTTGAAGTCGCTGTTGACAAGAAAGGAACGAATTACACGTCCAGGGGATTCTGTGGTTACGCTTCGATGGGAATGCCGAGGATTGTCGAACTGCCCCCCCGGCAGACCTACGAAAGGTCGTTCGACGCGGTCGCCCATATCGCGCCCAGCGAATTCCACATGCCGCCGTGTTCAGTCTCCGTAACGTACCGAGTCAGCGAGAAGATGAAGAAGCGATTGAGGACCGACTGGGCATGGTTGGCCGGCAAGGCCGATCTGGATTTCACGTTCCGCACTGACACGATCGCCGTCTCGGAGAGAATCGAGGCATCGCACACGGCGTCCCACGGTACGGCGCTTCCGCGACGCCCGTGAACGCCAACGTTCGCCTGAAGACCATGCGGGGAAAGGACTCGTTGTCTGCACCCCGCAAGGATGGTACTCTGATGCCGTGAGCAAGACATTGGAACAGATCAAGGTCCTTGTCGCCGCGGGTGATGTGCGCATTTCGGACCACGGGTACGACGAACTCGCCGCGGACGGCATCTTGGTGCGGGATGTGGTCGCTGGGCTGGAGACGGCCGAGGTAGTTGAAGACTACCCTGAGTTCCCGAAAGGGCCTTGCGTACTGGTTCTTGAACAGGACCGGAACGACGAACCGATCCACGCCGTGTGGGGCATGCCGAAGGGCGAACCATCACCCGCCGTGCTTGTGACAGCCTACCGGCCCTCGGCCGCTCGCTGGACTGCTGATTTCAGGAGGAGAAGGAAATGAGTACCAGACAGTACACCAAGTTGGTGCATGAGGGGGAGTACGTTGCAGAGGTTGACGTGGAACTGACCGAGACCGACTCCGGTTGGTCTCCGTACCTGTCACTCGACGACGCATTCAAGCTCGACGACGTTCGCGAGGCGCTCCGGCGGGGCGATGTCAGAGCCGCATCGCGCCGTGCGCGGCTCTTCACGCTCACTCCTGTGGCCGTATAGAATCGGCGAACCCGCCGGTGGTGGTTACGTCGCTTCGCGCCGAACCACACCGGCGGGTTCGCTTCTGAAGATATGACTTGCGCATCGGACGGACGGCGGTTATATTATCTCCATCATGAAATACGAGGTCCGGATCAGGAGGAAGATCGGGCGTGGTCTGCGAAGGCTGCCTCCAGATGTTCAGAAGCTCTTCTTCCTTCTCGTTGCCGACCTCCAGGTGGATGGTCCTATCCAGAAGAGTTGGCACAACTTCTCGCCCCTCGGGGATGATCGATACCACTGCCACCTGAATTACCGATATGTGGCATGCTGGACATGCCGGAAGAACGAAATAGTAATCGAGGTGTACTATGTTGGCTCTCGTGAAAAAGCCCCATATTGAGATTTCGCTCCACGGCGAGCACGTGGCTGAGCTTGTTGACTGGATCAAGAAGAGGTTCGAGGTCACGGTGCTCGCAGAGGAACCGGAGGACGAGTTTGTCTCCATCGAGAGCACGAAGTACTGGAAGGAGATGGAGAAGAACCGTGTCGGCAACATCCTGGTTGGCGCCCGTCTGAAGGCCGGCCTGACACAGGCCCAACTCGCCGACAAGCTCGGAGTTCGGCAGAACATGGTCAGCGACTACGAGCGTGGGCGTCGCACCTATTCCGATGCGATGGCCAAGCGGATCAGCCAGACGCTCCAGGTCAAGGAAGAGCACATCAAGTACGGAAGCGAACAAGCGCATTGACAGATACGGGTCACACCGCGCGGACGCGGTTTGACCCGATCGTCATGCTCGCCGTTCGGGAACACAATGAAGAGATTGATCACATGCCTGATGCTGGTCGCTCTCGGAGCGGCATATGCGGGTGAGGATCTGGTGGCCCGATTAGATGTTGCCTGGAACCGGCACGACTACGCTGGCTGCCGCAAACTCATAAATGAGGCTTTGCAGGAGAACCCAAGCAACCTGACGGCACAAGTCGCGTGCGCTGCGTACCACGGCTGGGTTGAGTTCGATCTTGTGGCCGCAACCAACGCGATGCCGCGTGCCGTAATGAATTCACCGACTACCGGGAAGACGGCATCCGAGATTGTGGACGTGTGGAAGGCTGCTCTCACCGTTCCGATGGAGAAGCCCCCTACAGAGGAGCAGAAGGAGTTCGTCCGGCGGGACCTGTGGCCCACGAATTTCCCTGAACGGCAACTCCTGTTGCTGTTGGAGAAAGAGAAGACGGAACTGCGAACAACCGGCAGAACAATATCGTGCGAACAGTTGCCTCCGGCGAATGATCGCGGAATTGTCCAAAGACGACATCAAGGACTGCCTCTCGAACTACACCGTCAGATACGTTACCGCCTACCTTGAAGCGAGAGGGCAGATGAAGGGCATTCCCGAGGAATACAGACCTTCCGAAAAGAGTCCCGCAATCAAGGACACCGGCTGGTGGATGGATGAGGAACTTGACGCCATATACGGGCCCCCTTCAGAGGCGGAGAAGCAGAAGCGACAAGATAGAGACAGCCAACGCAAGGCGCAGAGAGAAGCGCTCGCACATAGGTTGGTATTCCAAGTGAGGTTCTCCAAGGAGTCCGCGAAGCGATATCGATCCTATGATGTCATTACGGATGAAGGCATGGGAGGCGGTCGCATTGCCGAGAAGCAGTTGCATGCGCAGGATAACTACCTCGTCTTCGACGGCGATACGCCGATCTCCGCAAACCAGCACCGATACGTGACGGTTGAGACCGAGAAGGATGAGACGTTGGTCTTCACGATCACACACCCTGTCACGCCGTCTCCATCTGACTGGAGTGGATGGCAGAAGGCGGATTACGTCTTGAAGGACGCGATGGACAAATTCGCTCTGTTGCAGGGGGGGAAGCCAAAAAGTGTGGTCCCGAACGTATCAGATGTGCCGGAACTCCGGTTCAAAGTCGTGAAGGAATAACGGCGAACAAAGCGCCGCTACGTTTCACCCGGCGCGGACGCCGGGTGAAACGAGGATCACGCTCGCGTTGGGGTGCGGAGAAGATGAAAGCCCGTCGCCAGAGCGTTGACATGAGGCAGGGCATCCGGTAGCGTGCCTGACATTCCTATGGCCATTGCTCGCAATACAGTTAATGTCAGCAGGTTCAACCCGGACGCGGTACTGCCGTTTGAGTTGAGGCCGCAGGACTTCCAGATGGCCATGCAGGATGTCTACGACTTCTTCTGCGACGTGAACGGCCATCTTTCAGCCAAAAGACTTCAGCGATTGGACGACATGCTACGCCCCGCGATCATGTCCGGTGTCCTTTCCGACATGCTCACGGCCAGCCTTGCCAAACACTCCAGGGTGTTGCGAGAGAACCGCTATTTCAACGGTCATCCCGACCTGATCGTCCAAGGAATCTACGCGGGCAACGCCGTGAAAGCCGGCAAAGAAGGGGTGGAAATCAAGACCACGCGCAAGACCGGCGGCGCTGTGGATACACACGGGGCCAGGGAACAGTGGATGTGCGTGTTTGTCTGCGACGTGGACACCGAGACCGAACCGGCAACCAACAGACGGCCCATGACGTTCACGGAGGTCTATCTCGGTCATGTAACCCCCGATGACTTCCGGCGGAATCCTCGTGGTGAACTTGGCACCCGGACAGCCACCCTGCACAAAGACGGCATAGCAAAACTCAGAGAGAGTTGGGTCTACAGACTCGGATGATCCCCATTGGGGTGGAACCTCGTCAACTTCGGTATTGCATCGCTGGCCATCTCGAAGTAGTGCTCGTCTTTCTCGATGCCGATACTCTCGTAACCCACCGCTTCGGCGGCCGCCAGCGTCGATCCCGCACCGGCGAAGGGGTCTAGAATCAACCCCTTCCCGAGGGGCAGAACGGCGCGAACGATCTGGCGAAGAAACGCTTGCGGTTTTAGGCTCGGATGTGGGGCCAGGGCGCGCTCTGCGCTGCGAGTCGGAGCGGACGGGATTACATCGCCAAAAGGACGGTCCGCGCACGGTCGCCGAAATCCTCCCGTGCCCCACCGCCTCAGATTATCCTGAACCCTGCCTTCGATCGGCTTGCGATAGACAAGCCACGGCTCCCACATTGAGCGGGGCATAACGCTCACGTCAGGGAACTCATCATGCGCCGCCTTTGGACGGTCTCCGCCCCGCATCGTCATGGTCAACCGTATCACTTCACCGCGACGCTCGAATCCAGCGTCCGCCAGCGCTCCCGACACGATGTAGGACAGCAGAGGATTGGACGCCAGCACGACTTGTGCGCCAGGGACCAGTTTCGGCAACAGCAACCGAGCCCAGACGAAGAAGAACGTCCGCAACTCCTCAAGTTGTTCCGTTGTCAAGGTCGTGAACCTCGGCAACGGCGACCTCACGTGGCCGTCGAAGGACGGCGGAATGCGCCACACGCCACCTTTGCCGTTGCGCAGTTTCGCCTGTTGCTCAGGCGTGTACTCGTGCAGACCGTATGGCGGATCGGTCACGACCGCATGGATGCTGTCGTCGTCCTGCTGTTCGAGCCAGTCAAAGCAGTCGGCATGAAAGAGCGTAGACCGACCGAAACGGACGGGTTCCCGCCATTCCTGCGTGTCGAGGAACTCCTTCTGAACGCCGCCGTACGCTCGCCCTTGGACGGCGTACAAACCGCGACTTTCTCGAACGAAACAATCGGGCGTGTTCAGACGCAAATACGAACGCACAGAGGAAGTCGGGGTCGGTCCGATGACCTGGCACACCCGCTCTTCTATCTCCTTGACGGAGAGCGGACGTGAGGTTAGAGACATGACCTGAAGTATTGCATCCCGGACATGGCCGGGGCGGTATCTGGTCTGTTCGGTCTTCATGGGCAGCACAATAAGACGTCTGGACGTCTTCTGTCAAGCGGAAAGAACGGGGAAAAGGAACCCCAACAACGGCGTGGTGCGCTACCTCGCGCCCGTGGCGGGCGCTCGGAGGCACACGCCGGGCGTTGAACGGAACCGCTTCGCGGATGCGGAGATTCGGAAAAGGCCCTTCCGGGTTCAGTGTGGGTAGCCCCGACATATTGTGGTGCTCCCGCTGCGATCCTGTCGATTAAGCGAATCGGTTAATGGTATCCGCGTAAGGGGGTGGCCTTAATCAACTTGCCACGAACTCCCCCGACGTCTAGTCTTCCACTCGACTCTGGGCCTTGCCATGACACACCTCACATCGGTTTATCCGCTACAGACAGAGTGACAAGGGCGCGACACGTTTGCATGGCATATTTGACGAGAGTTGTAAGTGATTACGCAGCAATGTCTACCCCGGTAGCTCAGCAGGACAGAGCAGCGGTTTCCTAAACCGCAGGTCGCGCGTTCGAGTCGCGCCCGGGGTACCACTCTATTCCGACGCGCATACGCCGATCAGGGCGTTGAGGGAATGACAGACGGCGTCGATGCGGATCCAGGGGTTCGCGTTGTTCCACTTCAGCCCGCCCATCGCCCGCCGCGGGTTGGGCAGGTGCGAAGAGTTATCGGCCGTGTAGGCGTGGGACAGCACCCACTGCATGCCGTCCGCGATGGCCCGGCGGCAGTCTTCCGCCTCCGGAGCTTCCCGCTGCCGCATGAGGGCCAGCGCCTCAACCAGCACTTCCGCGATCCAGCCGGTGCCGCTGGTGGAAAACGCGCCGGACCAGCGGCCATGGTTAAGCGCATCGGAAGGGTCGCGCGCCTGGCGGGGCAGCAGGTCGCGCGCGCCGTCGAGCGCCAGGTCGGAGGCCCACTTCTCGCCGGTCGCGCGCCCGAAGTCCAAGAGCGAAAGCAGGACCCATGAGGAGGAAATCGGGTTCGGAGCGCGGTAGTCGTCGCCGAGGTGGAATCCGCCGGCGGCGACGGACGACCGCATGTGGCGCGCGATACGGGAGGCCGCGACGCGGTATTTCGGATCGCGCGTAGCGGCGTAAACGCGCGAGAGGGCCGACAGCGCCTGGCCGCTGTACAGGAAAGAGCGCTTCGTCGAGCGGCTCCACTCGCCATCCTCAAACTCAAGATGCGGTATCACGCTGCCGTCGGAGCGGATCATGCCGATAAGCCAGTCGGCGGCGGCCGTGGCCGCCGGCATCAGGCGCGGATCGGCGGCGTCGCCGCCCGCGTCGCGGGCGGCAAGCGCCAGGAGCGTGAAGATGGCCTTGGACGCCGTGCCCGACACGAAACGCTCCTCCTTTGACTGCGTCGCCAGGTCATACGAATAGTGAAAGGCGCCCCGGCAGCGGCTCTCGGCGTCGCTCACCTGCATCGCGAGCAGGAACCCGAGCGCGCGCCGGGTCTGCTCCGGGACGCGCGGATCCGGGAACAGATCCTGCGATTTGAGCAAGGTCAGGATTGCCGATGCCGTGTAGGTCGTGTGCAGGCGGGATCCGGAATCGTCGGTCAGCGGGTCGTAGCGCTTGGGCACGCCGTGTTTGTCCGGATCGAAGGAGCGCAGGATGTATTCGCGCCCGGCCAGGACGGCGGCGCGATCGTCCGGCGGCGCGTTCGTCCCGGGCAGGGCGGGGGCCGGCCGGAGGGAAAGAGCAATAATGCCGGCCAGCGTCAGGCCTCTGTCAATCGGAAGCACCGCTCACCGTCCTCGACATGAACAATCCGCTGACGGAACACTAGCCTTGCCGCGATGCGGGGTCAACGCCGATCCATGACTGATTCTCCCGAGGTCACGACATCTTTCGGACGTGGGTATTTCGTCATTCGTCATTTGAATCCGCAACGACATATGCAGATAGACGAATCAGCCCTAACGCCGATCCGGGCGGCGCAGCCGGCTCTGGACAGCTTCTCTTCCGTCTGTTATGGTCCGACAATCAAAGGAAGGAGGACCCATGATTCCGGGAATCGTCATTGCCGTTGTGATCGTCGCAGGGATTCTGCTGGTCGTTGGAATCTACAACCGGCTGGTCACGTTGCGGAATCGCTACAAGAACGCGTTCGCGCAGATCGACGTGCAGCTCAAGCGCCGCTATGACCTGATACCCAACCTGGTGGACACGGCCAAGGGCTACATCCGGCACGAACGCGAGACGCTCGAAGCCGTGATCCAGGCCCGGAACGTGGCTTCGGACGCGAACCGGAAGGCGGCGGCGAATCCGGCGGACGCTTCCGCCATGCAGGGCCTGCTGGGCGCCGAGTCGGCCCTTACCGGCGCGCTGGGCAGGCTGCTGGTCACGGTGGAGCGCTATCCGGACCTGAAAGCCAACCAGACCATGGCGCAGCTCATGGAAGAGCTCACGTCCACCGAGAACAAGATCGCCTTCGCGCGGCAGGCCTACAACGACGCCGTCACGTTCTACAACACCGCCCGCGAGACGTTCCCGAACGTGCTCATCGCGAATCCCTTCGGATTCCAGCCGGCGGTTCTGTTCGAGGTCAAAGTCGAGGCCGAGCGGGAGGCGCCCAAGGTCAGCTTCTGATACCGTCCATGGACTTTTTCGCCCACCAGGACGTCGCGCGGCGGAAGACGACGCTGCTTATCGGCTACTACACGATTGCCGTGGTCCTGATCGTGCTCGGCGTGTACCTGGCCTTCGCCGCGACGTTTGCGGGCGCGATGGCCAGGCAGACGGGACGCGTCGAGGCCACGCGCTTCTGGAACCCGGACCTGTTCGTGTGGGTCACCGGAGGCACCCTGATCGTGGTGGCGCTCGGCACGATCTACAAGGTCAGCCAGCTCGCTTCCGGCGGGGCGGCGGTGGCGCGACTGCTGGGCGGCCGTCCCGTCAACGCCAATGCGTCCGACCCGGACGAGCGCAAGATCCTGAACGTCGTCGAAGAGATGGCCATCGCCTCGGGCGCGCCGGTGCCCGGCGTATACATCCTGGAAGACGAACGCGGAATCAATGCGTTCGCGGCGGGATTCTCGCCCGCCGACGCCGTCGTCGCCGTTACCCGGGGCTGCGTGCAGCGGCTCACGCGCGACGAACTGCAGGGCGTCGTGGCGCACGAGTTCAGTCACATCTTCAACGGCGACATGCGGCTGAACGTCCGGCTGATGGGCGTGCTGCACGGCATTCTGGTGATTGCCATGGCGGGCTACTGGATCATGCGCTCGACCATGCACACGCGGCGGTCCGGCTCGCGCGACAAGGGCGGCAGCGCGCCGATTGCGCTGCTCGGGCTGGCGCTGATGATCATCGGGTACGTCGGCGTTTTCTTCGCCAAGCTGATCAAGAGCGCCGTCTCGCGCCAGCGCGAGTTCCTGGCTGACGCATCGGCCGTGCAGTTCACGCGCAATCCGCTGGGGATTGCCGGCGCGCTGAAGAAGATCGCGGGGTTTGCCGGCGGTTCGCGCATCCGGTCGCCCAATGCCGAGGAAGCCAGCCATTTCTTCTTCTGCAACGGCCTGTCGAGTTCGCTGCTCGGGCTCATGGCGACGCATCCGCCGATCGAGGAGCGCATCCGGCGGCTGGATTCGTCGTTCCAGCCCGGCGGGCAGGCGGCGGCGTCCGCGAGCGCGGGCGGGGGATCGGCGGCGGCCCTGGCGGGGATTGAGGCCGGGCGGGGCCTGGCTGAGCCGCCGCCCCTGCCGGAAGGCGCGGCGCGGCTTGCGGCCGACCCGGACGAGATTGTCGCGCGCGTCGGGGCCCCGGGGCCGCGGCACCTGGCTTATGCGCGGCAGGTCCTGGAGCGCATACCGGCGGCGGCGGCGGATGCCGCGCGCGAGCCCTTCGGCGCGCGGGCGATCGTCTACGGGCTGCTGCTGTCGCGCGACGGGGCGGTGCGCGCGTCGCAGTGGGCGCGATTGGAAGGCGGGGCGGACGCCGCCGTGCTGGCGGAGATGCGCAGGCTCGCGCCGGTCATGGCGGGGATCGAGGATGCCCTGCGCCTTCCGCTTCTGGACCTGGCCGTGCCCGCGCTGCGGGATCTGTCGCCGGCGCAGTATCAAGCCTTCATGTCCAACGTGGATCATTTGGTCCGGGCGGATGAAGAGGTGGATCTGTTCGAGTACGCGCTGCGGCTGGTGTTGCGGCGCCAGCTCGAGCCCGCGTTCGGCGGGGCGAGGCGTCACGTGATCCAGTACTACGACGTGACTCCGCTGCTGCGGCCGGCGGCGGACCTCCTGACGGCGCTGGCGGCGTGGGGCGCCGACGACGTGACCGGAGCGCGCCGCGCTTTTGCCGCCGGCGCGTCGCGGCTCGGGGCGCGGCAGGCGCCGGAGATCGGCGATATCGCGGGCGCCGGTTTGGGCAGCGTGGACGCCGCGCTGGGCCGTCTGGCCGAGGCCGGTCCCGCCGTGAAACGTCGCGTGGTCGCCGCCTGCGCCGCCAGCGTCGGAGCCGACGGGAAGGTCACGGTCGAGGAGGCCGAACTCCTGCGCGCCGTATCGGACGCCCTCGACTGTCCGCTTCCGCCGTTTACGGCGGACATGGCCGCGTAGCCGTTCGGGCCTTCCGGGCGACCGCCACCTGCGCTAGCCGGCTTTGCAGACGGTTTCGGATATCATATAATGCCCGCCTTTCTTCTGGAGGGATGGCTGAGCGGACGAAAGCGCCGGTCTTGAAAACCGGAGTGCCTTCGGGCACCGTGGGTTCGAATCCCACTCCCTCCGCCAGCCTTCGCTCTGCGCTGCGCTTGAACGGCGAGCGGTAGCCGGTCGGTTATGCAGGGAGGCGAGGTAGGGCGGACCGTCCCGCCGTCGCCCTGCGGGCTATGGGCGCGCCAGCCCGGTCCGCCGCGGCGCGGCCGGCTTGGCGCGCCGGAGCCTCCGGGCGAAGGCGGCACGCCGCGCCCTACCGGCGTGTCTCCACCGCCTGACTGACCCGCTACGGCGAGCGCAGGAAAGTGCTGGAGAAGGGCAGGGGGAAGGGGTAGATTCTGGGGGTCGTTTGGCTGGAGGTGCCCGCGTGCTTTCCTCTTCAAATGTTCTGCGCCTGCCCGGGATTTTCATGGACTACAGGCGCCGGGCGGAGGTCGTGCGCTCGATGCCGATCCGCATGTGGATCGAGTCTTCGAGCTTCTGCAACCTCGCCTGCCCGATGTGCCCCAATTCGCGCATGCCGGCCGACCGCAAGGGGCTCATGGACGTGGACCTCTTCCGGAAGATCGTCGACGAGGCCAGGGACTTCGCAAGCGACGTGAACCTGCACCACCGCGGCGAGCCGTTCATGAACCCGGCGCTGTTCGACATGATCGCCTATGCCCGCGGCGCAGGGCTCAACGCGCGTTTTCATTCCAACGGCAGCCTGATGAACGAGGAGCGGGCCGGCCGGCTGCTCGACGCCGGTCCGGACCTCGTGTCGTTCTCGGTGGACGGGTTCGAGAAGGCTTCGTACGAGAGGATCCGCGTTAACGCCCGTTTCGAAACCACGGTGGAGAATATTGTCCGCCTGGTCGAGATGCGGCGCCGCCGGGGCCTGAAGAAGCCTTACGTGGTCGTGGAGAAGATCCGCTTCCGGAGCCCGGATCCCGCCGAAAACCGCGACCGGGTGCGCGCGCTGTGGCGCCGCTTTCTCGATGCGGGCGTCAACGAAGTGATCGAGAAGGAGGAATACACCTGGGCCGAGGAAAGCGCGCCGGAAGCCGCCCGTCAGCGCCGCTTCGCGGTGTGCACTTTCCCCTGGTACGCCATGGTGATATGCGCGGACGGCACGGTCACGCCCTGCCCGCAGGACTTCTGGGCCGCGATGAACATGGGCAACCTGAGCCGGCAGTCCATCCGCGAGGTGTGGAACGGAGAGGCCTACCGCCGGCTGCGCCGCGATTTCCGAACCGACATCAACCGGCTGGCCCTCTGCCGCAAGTGCGATCGGCTGCACCGCCGCACCGTGGCCGGCGTTCCGTTCCAGTACATGATCACCTTTCTCGTCGACCAGCTCGTGGGCTACAACCGGATGCGCAAGTGGCTGGGAACGTCCGAACGGAACGTCTGAGGACGGTCTCGCCGCGGCGCGCCGGGCGCGTTGCCCGTTCCGCGCGCGTTCCGGCGGGCTTCAGGACATCGGCGGCCGTTCCCGGCGGCGCGGCGGATCACTGCCCGCGCACTTTGTGCTCCAGCGCCTCGTACAGGCCCGCGACCTTGCCGTAGAAGTCGGCCAGGCTGTAGTGCGCCTGAAGCCTGCGCCGCGCCTCGTCGGCGCGACGCGCGGATTCCTGCGCGTCGCCGAACGCGCGCAGAATCTCACGGGCGAACGCTTCGGGCTCGGGGTCCGCGAGGAATGCGCATGAGTCGTCCAGGATCTGCGTGTTGCTGGGCACGCGCGTGGCGACGATCGGCCGGCCGCTCTGCATCGCGGGATAGAGCTTCAGCGGCGGGTTCGTGCCCCTCGAGCGCGGAACGAGAAACACCCGCGCCATCGAAGTGAAGGCCGCCATCTCGGATGCCGGCCGCCGCCCGGCGAACACGCAGGTCCGCGCCGCGCCGACCTCGTCCGTCAGGGCGCGGATGCGGGCGACGTCCCTGGGGGCGCCTCCGGCCAGCACAATCCGGATGTCCGGCCGCTGGCGGGCGACGACCCCGGCCGCGTACGCGAGTATGTCCAGCCCCTGGTAGCCCTTGAAATTGCCGGCGTACAACGCCACGGGGGCGTCGCCGATCGCCAGTTCGTCGCGCAGGCGCGCGGCGCCTTCACGGTCTTCCTCGAAGCGCTCGTTGAACGGCGCGTCCTCGAGCTGGATCACGGCCGTGCTCGGCGCCAGGGCGCGCACGAGGCCCGAGATCATGGGGCCCACCGTGACCGCATAGTCGGCCCTGCGCAGCGTGCGGCGCTCCATCCGCTCGACGATCCGCAGAATCACGCCTTCGGTCAGAAAGCCGGTGAAAAGCAGTTGGTCCGAAAGATGCGAGTCGAGGTTGTATACGAAACGGCAGCCGAACCTGCGCGCCAGGATGGCGCCGAAAAACGCCGCTTCCTCCACGGCCTGGATGACGTCGTAGCGCTCCTTCCGGCAAAGCCGCCAGGCGCGCCAGAGCATGAGGATATCCATCGGCACCTTGGCCATCGAGGGGCCGATCGCCACGTCGCGTATTCCGGGCGCCCGCGGCGAACGGATGATGCGCAGGCCGGGCATCTCGACGTGCGTGCCGAACGGGTAGCACAACAGGTCCACGCGATGGCCCATGGCCGTGATCTTTTCGAGCTGGCGCAGAGTCCGAATGGGGGTGCCGCGGTCCCGGAAGAACGGCTGCGGCGCAAGAAACAGTGCTTTCACGACCGGCCTGTCGGTGTTATGAGGCGGAAATGTCCTTGCCTCTTGCGGGATCAGATGCGATAGGTTCCACTTTTTCACGCAATACTAGCAACGGCCGCGCGCCGCATAAAGCGTTATTTCGCGGCCGGATGCCGGATGGGGGCGGCGGATGAAGGAACAGAAGTCGCATCCCCTGGCCGGGGCGAAGGTCCTGGTGACGGGGGCCAGCGGTTTCACCGGTTCCGTGCTGACCGGAAAGCTGGCGGCCGCCGGGGCCCGGCTGCGCGCCATTGCGCGGCCGACCTCCCGGATCGAGGCGCTGGCCGGCCTGCCGGTCGAATGGTTCCGGGGCCAGGTCTTCGATCCCGGGCTGGTGGCGCGGGCGGCGGAGGGCGTGGAATACGTTTTTCACGTGGCCGCGGCGTTCCGCGAGGCAAAGAACCCCGACGACTACTACCGTGAAGTCCACGTGGACAGCACGCAGTTGCTCGCCCGCGCCGTTGTGGGCAAACCTCAATTCAGGCGTTTCGTGCACGTTTCCACGATCGGGGTGCACGGGCACATCGAGAACCCGCCCGCGGACGAGGAAAGCCCGTTCCGCCCCGGCGACGTCTACCAGCGCACCAAGGCCGAAGCGGAACTGTGGATCCGCGATTTCGCGCGCGCGTCGGGCCTGCCCCTGGCCGTGATCCGTCCGGCCGCCATCTACGGCCCGGGCGACCGCCGTCTGCTCAAACTTTTCAAGATGGCGTGCTGGCCCGTCTTCCCGCTTCTGGGCAGCGGGAAATGCCTCTACCACCTGGTCCACGTTGAAGACCTGGCCGAGGCCCTGATTCTGGCGGCGACGCACCCCGCCGCGCTGGGCGACGTGTTCATCGCGGGAAGCAGGGAGCCGATTGCCATGGCGGACATGGCGCGGATCGTTGCCGGCGAACTCGGCAGGCGGGCCCGGATCGTGCGGATTCCGGTCGGCCCGTTCTTTGCCGCGGCGGCGGTGTGCGAGGCGGTGTGCAAGCCGCTGGGCATCGAGCCGCCGCTGTACCGCAGGCGCGTGGCGTTCTATACCAAGGACCGGGCCTTTCGCACCGACAAGATCCGCGACAGACTCGGATTCGAATGCCGCTACTCCAACGAGGAAGGCATTCGCATGACCGCGCGCTGGTACCGCGACGCGGGTTGGCTCCGGTCCGGCGGACGCCGGAAGACCTGAGGGACTTCAGGCCGACGGCCGCGGCGGGCCGACCGGCGTGCCGGCGGGCCGTCCACGGCCGCGCCCGCCTCTGCGCCTTCGCCTGCGTTTCGGGGCCCCGGCCGGAACCGTGCGCCCGGCCTCATCGCCCGGCGGGTGCGCGGCATCGCGGGCGGGAGCGCGCCCGGCCGCGTGGCGGGGAGCGTGCGCGGGAGGGCGCGGCTGCGGTTTGCGCGCAATCGGGGGCGGGGGTTCCGCCAGCAGCGCGTCGTCCGGATACGTGCAGCGCAGTTCCCGGCCCATGTACGCCTCGATGTCCGGGATCATGAACGAATCGTCTTCGCAGGCGAAACTGACCGAGGTCCCGGTGGCCCCGGCCCGGCCCGTGCGCCCGATGCGGTGGACGTAGTCCTCGGGATCGTGCGGCAGGTTGTAGTTGATTACGTGGCTGATGCCCTCGACGTGCAGGCCGCGGCCGGCGACGTCGGTGGCCACCAGCACGCGCAACCGGCCGCCGCGGAAATCCTCCAGCGTCTTCTGCCGCGTGACCTGGCTCACCTCGCCCGAAAGCAGCGCGCAGTGTATGCCGTGGTCGCGCAGGCGGTCGGTGAGGCGGCGCGTGATGTCGCGGCGGTTGCCGAAAACGAGCACCGGCCCCTCGCTTTCGCGCAGCAGCAGGTTGAGCAGCAGCTTGAACTTGTCGCGGGCGGTCGTGATGTAGACGACCTGGTTGACGGAGCTCACGGCGACCTGTTCGCGGTCGATCTCAACCGCGACCGGCTCGCGCGTCCACTGGGAGGCCAGGCGCGCCACCTCCGGCGTGAGCGTGGCGCTGAACATCAGCGTCTGGCGGCGGTCGCGGGGCGGCAGGCTGTGGACGATGCGCCGTATGTCGGGAATGAACCCCATGTCCAGCATGCGGTCGGCTTCGTCGATGACGAGGATCTCCACGTGGCCGAGGTGCAGGCTGCCGCGTTTCAGGTCCAGGAGTCGGCCGGGCGTGGCGACCAGGATATCAACCGGCCGGGACAGGGCGTGGCGCTGCTCTTCGTAAGGAACGCCGCCGATGACGGCCATCACGTGGCAGCCGCAGTGTTTGCCGAGGGCATGCGCTTCCTTCTCGATCTGCAGGACCAGCTCCCTGGTTGGCGCGAGCACGAGGACCCGCGGCGCGCCGGGGCGGCGGCCGTCGAGGGGCTTGCGGAGAATGTGGGTGAAGGCGGCGATCAGGAACGCCGCGGTCTTGCCCGTGCCGGTCTGAGCGCGGCCGGTTGCGTCCGATCCCCGCAGCAATGACGGCAGGATCTCGGCCTGGATCGGAGTGCAGTGCGTGAAGCCGAGATCTTCCACGCCGCGCAGGATCTCCTTCGGCAGGTCAAGCTCCGGAAAACGCCTGCGCGGCGGATCGGCGGGCGCATCTTTGCCCAGGAGCCTTTGCCGGAGCGTGTTCAGCAGTCTGCGGACCATATGTTTCTCGGGGTATCGGAGCGCGAGGATGCCGCGGGAAAGCCTGATCCGCCGATCCAGTTGCACTTCGAAAACAACGGAATAGTAGCACGTACGGTGACGGCGTCAAGGCATGGCACCTGATACTGAAAAACATATTGCACTCATCTGATGAGGCTGCTATATGAACAGCCCATTGTTCTTCAGGAGAATTCAGAGTGATCAGAATCGATTCCAGCAACTCAGGCCCGGCGGATAATGCCAGGCCGGTCGTTTTGCGGAAAGTCAGCGCGGCGGATGCCGTTGTCGCGCACCTGAAGGATCGCATCCGCGGCGGCGAGTTTGCGCCGGGCCGGCCGCTGCCCAGCGAACGGGAGCTCCTGGGGCAGATCGGGGTCAGCCGCCTGACGCTGCGTGAAGGTCTGGCGCGGCTGACGGCGCTCGGCATCATCCGCGTTCGCCACGGTAAGGGCGCCTTCGTGGCGGACACCGTGAAGAGCAGTGCCCTGGGCGATGTGCTGTTGCCCTTCTGCTCCCAGGGAGACGCCGGGCGAATGCAGGACCTCGTCGAGGCGCGCGGCCTCATCGAAGGCGAACTCGCGGCCCGCGCCGCGGTGCGGCGAGGAAAGGCGGACCTGGATCGGCTTGCCGAACTGCTGGTCCTTACTCCCGAGGAACTGGAGGATACCGCGACCTTCGCGAGTCGCGACCTGGCCTTCCATCGCGAAGTGGCGCGTATCGCGGGCAACGCGTTCCTGACGCTGATGCACGAGGCCATCTGCGGCCACGTCGAAGCGTTCCTCGTCCGGTATGGCCGCTCCCGTCGCGCCCGCGCGGCCGCCATGGAACGGCACCGTCCGATTCTCGATGCGATTGCGGCCGGCGCCGTGGAACAGGCGCGGGAGACCGCACGTACACACACGCTCGCCTGCCTGTCCGCCGTCCAATCCGCCCGCAAGCAGAAGGCGCGTTCATGAACAATACGCAAACCCTCGCCTTGATTCACACCAGTCTGGTCTTCCTCACCGTCGAGACGATGATGAAGGACCTGTTCGCGGAAATCCTGCCCGGCGTCCGGCTCATCAATATCGTGGACGATTCGCTGCTGCCGGACGTCATGCGGGTGGGGCACATTCCGCCCGCGGTCTCCTCCCGCATGACCGACTATGTCGTCGCGGCGGAGAAGACCGGCGCGGATGCCATCCTCTCGCTCTGTTCGTCGCTGGGGCCGGCCGTTGACGCCGCCAGGCCGCGCGTGCGTATTCCGGTCCTCAAGATTGACGAGGCCATGGCCGCCAAGGCCGCGGCCGACGGGCAGCGCATAGGCGTCATGGCGACGGTTCCGACGACGCTCGGGCCCACCTGCGACCTGATCCAGGCGCAGGCGGATCGCATCCGAAAGACCATCCGGATCGAGCGCAGCCTGGTTGCGGGCGCGTTCGAGGCCCTGATGGCCGGGAACAAGGGGGTGCACGACGAAAAGGTATTCGATGCCGGCCGCGCGCTGGCGGACAAGGTGGACCTGATCGCCTTCGCGCAGGCCTCCATGACGCGTCTGGCGCCGCGTATGGGCGAGTTGACCGGACGTCCTGTGCTAACGAGTCCCAGACTGGGTATCGAGAATGCGCGGGACGTTCTGCAGAGCCTGCGACAAAAAGCAAGCTGAAGAATGGAAGTGACGGCTCGTGACGCGTCTCGCGATAGAAGAGACCGGTTGACGACTACGGCGACGACTACGGATAACGAGAGGCCTCCCTCATTTTCGTCCACCGTAGTCGTCGCCGTAGTCGTCAACCGATCCGCAACACCTGAGTACTTGCAGATGAAGATGCAGATTCCCGTTGCCATGAAGGAGCAGGATTGAGCGACCTTCCCGCCATCGTGGTCCTCGACGATGATCCCACCGGAACCCAGACCGTGCATGGCGTCAGCGTGCTCACGACGTGGGACGCCGCGGATCTGGAGGCGGTGTTGCGAACAGAGCGGGTGTTCTACCTGCTCACCAACTCCCGCGCCCTGACGGCGCGGGCGTCCGAGGACTTGCACCGGGATCTGATGCGCCACCTCCTCGCGGCTGCCCGGACGACGGGCCGCGAGATCGAGATCGTGAGCCGCTCCGATTCCACGCTGCGCGGCCACTACCCCCTGGAGCCCGACATCATCCGGGAGGAACTGGCGCGGGCCGGTCAGCCGGTAGACGCCGAATTGCTGATTCCTTTCTTCGGGGAAGGCGGCCGCGTAACGTTCAACGACGTGCATCACGTTGTTCATGCCAGGCGGCCCGTGCCCGTCGCGGAGACCGAATTCGCCCGCGACGCCACGTTCGGTTTTCATAGCTCCAACCTGCGCGACTGGATCGAGGAAAAGACCGGCGGCCGGGTGCGAGCCGCGGACGTGGGCGCGGTGAGTCTCGCCGATGTTGCGGCGGGAAGCGCCGCCGTGGCGGACCGGCTGGTTGCGGGGGTGCCGTCTGGCCGGATGATTGTGAATGCCCGGGATTACGCGGATCTGGAAGTGGCGGTGGCCGGCATTCGCGAGGCGCGACGACGGGGGCGGCGCTTCGTATTCCGGACGGCCGCTTCCTTCGTGCGCGTCTACGGCGGCATTCCCGAGAGACCGCTGCTGACCGGCGCGGAAATCGTTGATCCGGCTGGAGCGGGAGGCCTGGTGATTGTGGGATCGCATGTGCCGAAGACCACGGCGCAACTGGAGCGCCTGCTGGCCGGCAACGCCTGCGAAGCGATTGAAGTTGACGTTACTGCGGTGGCGGACGGCCGTGGCGATGTCGAGATGGAGCGAACGCGGATGCTCGCCGAGACCGCCCTGCGCGCCCGGCGCACGGCGGTGGTCTTCACCTCGCGGCAACTGTTGCGGGCCAGGGCGGAGATGTCGGAGCGCAACCTGGAACCGGCGGCCGCGATTTCCGCGGCACTGGCATCGCTGGTCCGGCGTTTACAGACGCGGCCGCGATTCCTGATCGCCAAGGGCGGTATTACATCGAGCGATGTGGCCACGCGGGGGCTTGGCATCCGCCGCGCCGAAGTGCTGGGGCAGATTCTGCCCGGCGTCCCGGTCTGGCGCCAGGGCGCTGAAGCCAGGTGGCCGGGTGGCTGTCTGATCGTGTTCCCGGGGAATGTGGGCGGGGATGAGGCGTTGCGGGAGGTGGTTGAGGAGTTCAGATCGTGTGAGGATCCGAGCGAGAGCATGGGAAAGGGCATCGGTTGATGACTACGGCGACGACTACGGTGGACGGGGTGATATACTCCACTCGTCATCCGTAGTCGTCGCCGTAGTCGTCAACCGAAACGGACAGAAAAAGCAAGGGATACAGAACCGCAGTTTAGATTGTTCCGTCACGATATGCGATGCAAATGCGTCGCATCTTTGTCGTGAGCTTTGTCGCGAGCTTTGTCGACAAAGTTTCCGACAAAGCTCGCGACAAAGCTTGGGTTGCGGGCGTTAGCCCGCCTTAAAAACAGGAGACACCGTATGAATGCACTGAAAGACGTGAAGGAAACGCTGCTGATGGGGCCGGGTCCGTCCTGTGTGCCGCCCGCGGTCTATGCGGCGCTGGGGCTGCCGACGATCGGGCATCTGGACCCTCGTTTCATCGCCGTGATGAACGAGATCAAGAGCATGCTACAGCAGGTGATGCAGACAAAGAACGAGGTCACCCTGCCGATGTCCGGCACGGGATCCGCCGGCATGGAGACCTGCTTCGTCAACATGATCGAGCCCGGCGATCGCGTGCTGGTGCTCATCAACGGCGTGTTCGGCCAGCGCATGCAGGATGTGGCCACACGGCTCGGCGCGCAGGTTGACACGCTCGAGTTCGAGTGGGGGACGCCGGTGCAGGTCGGTGCCGTGCGCGCGAAACTGGCGAACAACCGCTACCGGATCGTGGCCGTGGTGCACGCGGAGACGTCCACCGGTGTGCGCAGTCCCGTGGCCGAGATCGGCGCGCTGGTCAGGAGCGCCGGCGCCCTCTACATGGTGGACGGCGTGACCAGCCTGGGCGGCATTCCGGTGACGCTCGATGCCTGGGGCGTGGACATCTTCTATAGCGGCACACAGAAATGCCTGTCGTGTCCGCCCGGGCTGGCACCCGTGAGTTTCTCGCCGCGGGCGGTAGAGAAGCTTCGCAATCGCAAGACCAAGGTGCCCAACTGGTACCTGGACGTCAGCATGATCATCAACTACTGGCAGGGCGCGAAGCGCGCGTACCACCACACGGCGCCCATTAACATGCTCTATGGCCTGCACGCCGCGCTGGATACGATCCTGCAGGAGGGCCTGGAGCCGGTCTTTGCCCGGCATCGCGCGGCGCACGAGCAACTGGTCGCCGGTCTCGAAGCTATGGGGATGCAGATGCTGGTGGCGCCGGAGTATCGCCTGCCGATGCTCAATGCGGTGAAGATTCCCGCCGGCGTGGACGAGGCGGCTGTGCGCAGCCGCCTGCTGACGGAGCACGGTATCGAGATCGGCGCTGGCCTGGGCCCGCTCGCCGGCAAGATCTGGCGCTTCGGCCTGATGGGCCACACCGCCCGGCCGGAAAACGTGGAACGGGTGCTGCGGAGCCTGGAGAGCGTTCTGTGAGATGAAAATGGTTGATGGCAAATGGCTAATGGCTGATGGCTGATGGAGAGAGCCATGACAACGTATCACGAACCTGCAAAAGAACTTCCGATTGTCGGAACGTACGATGTGCTGGTCTGCGGCGGAGGCACCTCCGGCATACCGGCGGCCATCAGTGCGGCGCGGGCCGGCGCGCGGGTGGCGCTGATCGAGCGCTACGGCTTCCTGGGCGGTGTGCCGGCCATGTGCATCATGCCCTGCTGGCATGGGCTCAACCGGCATCACTCCGGGCTGCTCACCGAGTGGGCTCGGCGCGTCTCCGGCGTCACACCCGGCCCGGACCCGCTACGGGCGAACCACATGGAGCCCGAAGCCGTGAAGCTCCTGGCGCTCGAAATGCTGGACGAAGCGAAGGTCGAAATCCATCTGCACACCTGGATTGCCGGAACCGTCAAGGAAGGCAACGTCGTGCGGGGGGTGATCACCGAAAGCAAGTCCGGCCGGCGCGTCTTCCTGGCCAAGGTTGTTATTGACGCCACGGGTGATGGCGACGTGGCGTTTCATGCCGGCGCCGAGTTCCGCAAGGGCGATGACCAGGGCCGGGTCCAGGGGATGACCGTCCGGTTCCGCATCGGGGGAATCAATTTCGCCCGGTATTTCGACTGGATGGTGAAGCCGGAAAATCGCCCCTATTTCACGACGACGCACGAGAACATCGCCGAGGCGCGCACGCGGGCGCTGGCGGGGCAGGACTGGTTCCTGACCGCCGATCTGTCGCCGCTCTACCGCCAGGAGAAAAACGGCAAGGATTTGCCCATCGCCAGCTACTTCAACTGCAGCAGCATCCGGCCGGGTGAACTGAGCTGCAACGCCACGCGGGTCGAGTGGCTCGACGGCACGGTGGAGGAGGATCTGACGAAGGCCGAGATCGTCTGCCGCCGGCAGGTGCGCGCACTGCACGAGTTCCTGCGCCGGCGCGTGGACGGGTTCGAGAACTCACGGCTGATCGAAACCGCGCCCCAGATCGGCGTGCGCGAATCGCGCGTCATCGTGGGCGACCACGTGGTCACGGAAGAGGACTGCCGCAAGGCCGAGAAGTGCGAGGACCCGATCTTCCGCGCGCAGGTCGCCTTCGATCTGCACAATCCCGGCAATTACTCCTGCGAAGTGCTCAAAGACGACCATTTCACGCCGTATCGCGCCCTGCTGACCAAGGGACTGGAGAACCTGATGACGATCGGCCGTGCCATGTCGTCCGACCACGTGGCCAACTCCTCCACGCGGCAGATGTTCCGGGTCTTCACCGTCGGCGAGGTCGCCGGCCTGGCGGCCGCGATGGCGGTGCGGAAGAACGTGACCCCGCGCGCTCTCCCCTACGCCGAGTTGAAGGCCGGCATGATCGAGAGGGGAATCCGGTTTGAGTGAACCGGTGGTGTCAGGAGAAATTGACTCGTCGGAAACAGGGAATGGGAGGAAGGTGTCAACCGGGTCTGGACTGGCACGGTAGTTGCAAGAGCACTGTTGCTCCGATTGTTTCACTGGTGAGTCTCGGCGTGGGTGTCGCCATCCGAAGTAATTGGTGACCCGTTGGTTAGGTTGATCGGCCAGCCATCGGTGATCGAAGGCGGTGCATACGCGAGTACCCTTCAGGATTGAGGAGTGGATACGCGAGTGACCTGTGGGGATGAGGCCCCCGACGAAAGGAGGAACGAAGAGAAGAGTTCAGGACCGGCTATCCGAAGTGAGCGGACGGCTCGGGAGAGAAGTCCGACCGGGAAGAAGGCAGCAACAGCGAAGCAGTGAGGAACAAGAGATGAAGAACGTAATGATGGCGGCAGGATGTGCGGCGGTGGTGTTATCGCTCGGGACCATGGCGGTCCGGGCCCAGGACGACGTGGCGGCGCTGAAGGCGCAAGTGCAGGAACTTCAGCAGAAGGTGGGTGATCGCAACAAGGCGATCGAGGCCCTTCCGGCTGTGGTCGCAGCCAAGCAGGCGGTCGATGCCGCCTCCGCCGCTCGCAAGCAGTTCGAAACCAGCAACACGGCATACGCGGAACTCGTCAAGGCTCGGGAAGACGCGAAGGCCGCATACGGCAAGGCTGTTGAGACCGCCGCGGCGAATGACGAGCAGTATACCACAGCCAAAAGACAGGCCGATGAACTCGAAGCGAAGGATAACGTACCCCGGGACAAGTTGAAGACCGCCACACCCGAGGAGCGTCCGGCGCTGGAGGCGGAGATCGCCTCGCTAAAGGCGCAGCAGCAACCGCTCAGGAACACGATGGCCGAGCGCATGAAGGCCATGGAGGCGCTGCCGGAAGTGGTGGCGGCGAAGAAGGCCTCGGACGATGCGAAAGCGGCGAGAGACGGATTCGCGACGGTCAATCCCGAGTACGCCAAGCTGCTCTCGGACGTGAAGGCCGCCCAGGAAGCGTATAGGAAGGCGCAGAACGACGCACAGGCGGCTGACGCTGAGCGCACCGCGCTTCAGACGCAGATCAGCGAACTTCAGAAGAAGATCGACGCGGCCAAGTAGAGCAGTCGCCTGACCCGGACACCCGCCCGAAGCGGGCGGGTGCCCGGGGGCTGCAAGAGAATTGACGCGGTCGGTCTTGAGGGGGGGGCCACGGCAGAGCGTGGCCTTCCCTTCTTTGCACACCTCATCGTTCCGCCCGAAGCACCACCCGGTGATCAGGAAGCATGTTGGGTTTCCACGGAGTTGTCGGATGAGGCGGCGTAGGATAACCGGGTGAAAAACGGTTCGCGTCCTCACTTGCCCGGCGGTCTCCGGTGTGGCAGGGCCTATTTCCGGGCGAACCGCGAAGACTGGTGGAGCCGATCGAAGCTTTGTTCCCTCGCTGAAGGTCTTCCGCGACGCAAGCAGCGGAGATGTCGCTCTCGCTGATCCGCGGGACTATTCGCCTGGCACCGATCCCCGGTCGGCCGTGATCGCCGACACGGTGATCGAGCCGGAAAGAGACCGGGATTTCGAGCGTCACGGGAACCGGCACGCCGGCGGGCGGCGCGGGATAGGGCGCCCCGCCGTGAACCGCGCTCAGAACGGCGCGTCCGAAGATATCGTCCGTCGGATCGCACGCCCGAGCCTCGTGGAGCTCACCCGTGCGACCGATACTGAGCCGGGCCAGGACATGACCCTCGATGCCTTGTCTGCGTGCCGCCGCCGGATAGCGCAGTCGGGCCGTCAGCGCCGCGTAGACTTCCGACCAGTAGTTCGAGTGGAGGCCGTCGATTTCGAGCGACCATGCGTCGTTCGCGTCGTGCGCCAGATCCGTCCCGGCGCCGGCCGGCTCCGTTTCGCAGTCTGCTTCCCGGGCCGCCGGGCGAGCCGGCTCCGGCAGCGGCGCCAGAGCCACTTCAACAGACTCGGGCGGGCCATGGCGGGTGCCGCCCGCGGTCACCGCCATGACAAGCGCCGTCGCCGCGTAAAACGCGAGGGCGGCCGCCAAGCCGGGCCAGGAAGGGGCCGACGCCGACAGGGGCAATCGCGCGCACCTGTCGCGCAGGCGAAGGAGGTCGGCGCGGTTGAGCGCAAGAGTCCTCCTGGGCTTGCGGGCGGACACGCGTATCGCCGGCTTGCCGGTCATTGCGGCCATTGCTCAGAACGTTGACTGCATGGCTGCGACGAAGTTGCGTCCCGGCTCGTTCACGCCGGAGCCATGGATGCGGTAGTCCTCGTCGGTCAGGTTCTCCACGGCCAGCGAGAGGCTGAGGCCTTCCTTGAGGTTCCATCCTCCCCGCAGATCGTAGACCGTGTAGGCCGGCGTGCCGCCCGGAGGTATGCGGCTGCTGTCGGACCGGTCCTGCGTGGAGAGACGATCGGCCCTGGACGCGGCCGTGCAGGCGCCTTCGATCCAGTACCTGCCGTCGCCATCCCATCGCAGTCCGACGCGGCCGGTGGGGGGCATCAGCCGGTCGATGTATTCCGTGACGGGTTCGACGCCCGACGTCGGATAAGCCTCGACCCGGCCGTCCATGTACGTGAACGCGCCAAACGCGGAAAGACCGCGCCGGACGCGGTAGCGCGCATCGATCTCCACGCCCTGAACGTAGCCGTCGCCGGAGTTCCGCTTGGTCACTTCGTGGTTGCCGTCGATTACGCGCCCCGTCGGCGTGCGCGCGATCATTCCCGCGACGTCGGTGTGGAAGCAGGCAAGCTGCGCCGACAGCTCCGGCGTGGCGGCCTTGAGCCCGGCTTCGCAGGAAACGTAGTGTTCGGGATCGAGATCGGGCGAAGGCGTTTCGATCTCGTCGGTGCGTGCGGTGTCGAATCGCGTCAGGTCGGAGAGGTTGGGCGCCCGGAAGCCCTGCGACACTCCGGCAAAGGCGCTCCAGGTCCGTTGCTCGTTCAGGTGGCAGAGCATGCGCGCGCTGCCGGCAAGATCGTCCCAGGCGCCGGCAACCGCGATGCGTTCTCCCGTGGCGGGATCCTGTACGGCCCCGGCGGCGGCTCGCGCAAGCTCGTAGCGGGCGCCAAGGATCATGACGAGCCGCGAGGCCAGCGGGATCTCGTCCTGGAGATACGTTCCCAGGAGATCGTAGGCGGCGTTGTCGCCCACCGGACCCTGAATGGCCGTCGCGCGCACCGTACCGTCGGAGTTCAAGGTGCGCAGGTAGGAAGCCACGTCATCGCGGTAGAACTCGGCGCCGTAGATCAGCCTGCCGGCGGGCGAAGGGGACTTCAGCGTGAAGAAGGCGCCGGCGGTTTCGACGTCGAATCCCTGCACGTCATGACGGTCGCCCGTTCGCAGACGGTCCTGCGTTTCCGACTGCAGGTGGCGCGAGACACCGGCGTGGATTTCCTCAACGGGGCCGTGGAGATCAAGGTGATGATACTGCAGATAGGTCAGGTCACGGTTCTGATCGAGCGCGCGGCGCAGTTCTTCCCCGACGGTGAGGCCGGCCCAGTCGATGCCGTGGACGGTCTTGTGCGTGCGCCAGGCGTCGTCGATGTCCACGCTCTGGTGCGCCAGAACGAGCCAGGCGTTGTCCCCGACGAAATACTCGGCCTTGGCGTCCCAGTCGCGCTCGCCATAGCCGGTCCTGGGCTGGACGCCGACGCTTTTCCCGCCCCTGACGTCGCCGAAGTCCTTGTAGGAGTAGCCGGCCGTCAGGACCAGGTTTGCGGTTGCCCGGCCGATGGTTTCCAGGCGCGCCACGTGCGCGTTCTCGGCATCCGCGTAGCGGTAGTACAGGCTGCGATCCCAGCCGCTTCCCGGGCGGAGGTCCTGCGCCCCGCGGGTGACGGCGTTGACGGTTCCGCCGATCGCATCGCTGCCGTACAGCACCGAAAACGGCCCCCGCACGACTTCCAGACGGCTGAGACCGAGCGGATCGACCGTGCTCCAGTACTGGTTGGGTCCGTCGCGGAACACGGAGTTGTTGAGCCGCACGCCATCGATCAGGAAAAGATTGCGGTAGCCGGTGAAGCCCCGGATGTAGGGGGAGCCCTGCGCGTGCGCCGTCTTCTGCGCCATTATTCCGGGCTCGGCGCGCAGCGCATCCGGGACGGTCCGGGCGGCCTTGTCCTCACGCAACACGCCCGCCGACAGGACCGACATCGCGCAGGGCGTTTCCCGGGCAGGCCGGGCTTCGCGCGTGGCGGTGACCACGATGGCGGGCATCACGGTCTCGGCGGCGGGAACGGCATTCGTCGCTTCCGCGCCGGGCGCGCGGGAGAAGGCGGAGAGAAGAACGAACACGGTCGGCGGCACGGCGCGGGGCGCCCGGACACGATACGTGAGCACGGTACCTCCTTGCTTGCTGCCGCTCCCGGATCCGCGCCGGGCGCACGCGCGCCCCGGCCGCCGCGGTCCGCGGAACGGCTTCCGCTGGTGTAATCGCCGGCGCGAGGCGCAAGGTTCAATCGGCCCGGCGCATGCTGGCCGCCACTGGCAACCCCATCAGACGCCCGAACTCAGACGACAAGAAACCCCGCACGTTGACCCGGCTCTACAACGACCGCCCCACATGGCTTGACCTGGCCCACCGGACCCTTGACGCCGCCGTCTGCGCCGCCTACGGCTGGCCCATCCGACAGGCTCAGGGCGAGCCGGCGGATATGACAGACGAGCAAACGCTTGAGAGGTTGCTTACGCTGAACGTCTCCCGGTCAACCGCGTCCGCCGTCGCGCCCCTCTGAGGCTGAGCGCGCTTGCCTGCCCTGAGCGCAGTCGAAGGGCGGCGGGCGCTGAGTTCCCTCTCGACGCCGCGAAGGAGGGGCAGTTCCGGCCTGTCCGCCATAGCCCGCCAGGGCGACGGCGGAGGCATCACCGGCTCCGTTGAACCCGAATCTGTCCTTGTGTCTTGATATGACACCTGTTACGTTCTCCCCGTCGTGTGCGCGATTGCTGTCTGTGAGCGAACACCATGAATGTTGAACGCTGGCTGTCGGTGCAGGAGATTGCGGCCCATCTGGGCGTGAAGACGGAGACCGTCTACGTCTGGGTCGCGAGGAAACACATGCCCGCCCACAAGGTCGGGCGTCTCTGGAAGTTCAAGGTCAGCGAGGTGGATGCCTGGGTGCAATCGGGCAAGGCCGCCCAGAAGGATGAAGGCTGAGCAGCATGTCTTTCGGATACAATGAAGCGGACACTCGGGCGAAGTTGATCGACCCCGTCATTCACAAATGTGGATGGACGGAGGACCTTATTCGTCGCGAGGAAACGGCTGGCGCCGTGGAGATCATCGGCGGCAAGGCCCGTCGCCGTTCGCGCGGGAAGGTCGACTACATTCTCCGCGTAAAGATCAACCCCGAGACGCAGCCCGTCGCTGTCGCGCTCATTGAAGCCAAGAAGGACACGCTTCCTCCGGGCCATGGACTCGACCAGGCCAAAGGGTATGCGGCCTGCAAACGCCTTAACGTGCCGTTCGTGTTTTCCTCCAACGGGCACATGTTCGTCGAGTTCGACAATCTCACGGGTCTGACAAGCGCTCCACGACCCCTGTCAGAGTTCCCGACGCCAGACCAGCTTCGCGCCCGCTACGAAGAGAAAATGGGCTTCTCCCTCTCAACGCCGCAGGCGAAGCCGCTCCTGCAACCATACACAGGCGGCGAAGGCACACGACGCTACTACCAAGACGCCGCAATCCGCGCCGTGTTCGAGAAGTTCGCGCGGTGCGCCTTGGCCAGACAGCCCCAGCGCGCCTTGCTGTCCCTCGCCACCGGTTCCGGCAAGACGTTTATCGCGGTGAATCTTCTGAAGCGTGCCGCCGACGCCGGGCAACTGAAGCGCGCGCTCTTTGTCTGCGACCGGGATGAGTTGCGCTCTCAAGCACTCAGGGCGTTTCAGAATGTCTTCGGGGCCGATGCCGCCGAGGTATTCCGGAAACCGGACGGAACGAACAATGCGAAGAACGCCCGGGTCCATATCGCTACGTACCAGACCCTCGGCATTGATACCGAAGACGGCGACCCGCCTTCGCCTGGCTCCGGCGAGGCAGGCGCCAGTTTCCTCACCACATTCTATCCGGAGAACTACTTCACTCATGTCGTGATCGACGAGTGTCACCGCTCCGCGTGGGGGAAATGGTCACAGGTACTCACTCGAAACGCCGCCGCTGCTCAGATTGGTTTGACCGCTACGCCGCGCCGCCTGAAATGCAGCGAGAAGACCAAGGAGGCGCAGACAGACGCTGAGATCACGGCCAACAACATGGAGTATTTCGGAGAGCCCGTTTACGAATACGACATGGCCCAGGCCATCGAGGATGGCTATCTC
Organism: Lentisphaerota bacterium; assembly: GCA_016873635.1. Classification (GTDB taxonomy): domain Bacteria; phylum Verrucomicrobiota; class Kiritimatiellia; order UBA8416; family VGWJ01; genus VGWJ01. The sequence goes on from VGWJ01000010.1 coordinate 62,963, forward strand.
GCCGCCTGCGACATTGAGACCTTCGATCTTTTTCACGACAACAAGAAGATCAACGAGCGCGACAGCGGCGTTTCCCGCGAAGACCTGAAGGACAAGAAGCTAACGGACGCGACCACAGGCCGCGTCATGATGGTTTCCGAAGCCAAGGAACACTACGGCGCGGACCGGATTGAAGATCGCATACTCATCCCGGAGCGGGTGGCCGCGATGTGCAAGGACCTGTTCACGCATCTCCTGGCAACCGGCGGCCCTGAACAGAAGACCATCATATTCTGTGCCCGAGACCGCCATGCCGACGACGTAGCCGTCTGCATGAACAACCTTTACGCCCAGTGGTGCGTGGCGAACGGCAAGGAGCGGCTGGACTACTACGCCTTCAAGTGTACGGCGGCGAGTAGCGGCAACGACCAACTCCCGGACCTTCGCGCCTCATCGCGGAGCCACTTCATTGCCACGACGGTTGACCTTCTCACCACGGGCGTGGACGTGCCGTGCGTGAAGAACATCGTCTTCTTCAAGTATCTGAAATCGCCCATCAGCTTCTACCAGATGGTCGGACGCGGGACACGGATTGACGAAGTAACCGGGAAACTCATGTTCCGCGTGTACGACTACACCGACGCCACGCGGCTATTCGGGGAGGAATTCATCACGAAGCCGCCGACGGGTGGAGGAGGCGGACCTGGACCGGAACCGCCCCTGGAACCGACGATCAGCGTCGAAGGCTTTGATGTGCATGTGACCCACGCGGGAAGCTTCATTGTCACCGACGTAGACGGGAAAGCGATGCCCGTCCCCATTGCCGAGTACAAGGCGCGGCTGGCGGCCCGGCTCGTGCAGGAAGCGCACACGTTGGACGAATTCCGCAGACTGTGGGTGAACCCGCCATCTCGAAAGGAATTGATCGACACCCTCGTGACAGCCGGTTATTCCCCGTCCGTCGTCCGCATGGTAGACGACAAGCAGGATTACGATCTCTACGACGTCCTGGCCGAACTCGGCTGGGGCATGAGCCCGCGCACCCGGCACGACCGGACACTGGCCTTTACCTACAAGCACGAGGATTGGCTGAATGCGCTGCCGCAACCGACCTGCATGACCATCCGGGCCATCGCGGGCCAGTTTGAGCGCGGCGGAACGGATGAGCTTGAAAATCCGCATATTTTCCAGATATCGGAGGTCAAGAAGGCTGGCGGCCTCGTAGCCCTTCAGGCCGCCGGGACTCCGGTTGAACTCCTGCGAGAGACCAAGGAGAGGATGTTTGCGGCATGATGGCGTCACATCAAGTTTGATGTTGTATTGTCATGGAGTTCACCGTAGAGTTCTATGAGACATCGGAAGGGGTGTCGCCGGTGCTGGAGTTTCTCGAGGCACTCAGACACCGCGATCAGGGTGATCATGCGGCGGTGCTTCGCGGTTTGGCCAAGTTGAAGGATCGTCGCTATCACCGCGAACCGCTGTCCAAGGCGCTCGGCGACGGACTGTTTGAGTTGCGCCACGTCGGGAGGCTGAACACGCGCGTGATGTGGTTCTTTATGAAAGGGCGGCGAATCATTACCGTTCACGGCATTCGTAACAAAGGCCAGTCCATCGCGGCGCACGACTTGGCGGTGGCGCGGGCGCGGATGTGCGAGTGGCAGAAGAGGTTCGGAACATGAAAAAGACCAATTTCGATCTCTACCTGGAGGAACAACTGAAAGACCCCGTCTTTGCCGAACGGTTTGAGGCCGCCGGCGCGGCATGGGACGTGGCCTTGCAGATTGCCGCGTTGCGCGAGAAAGCCGGACTGTCTCAAAGGGATCTCGCGCACAAACTCAAGACATGCCAGCAAAACATCAGCCGTCTCGAATCGCCCGCTTACGAAGGCCATTCGCTCAGTATGCTGCGCCGCGTCGCGCACGCGCTGAACGCCGAAATCAAGGTCAGTATCGAACCCGTGCGAAGGCCGGCCATGGTGGCGGAAGCCCGCGCGAAATACGGGAAGCACAAATGAACGCCCGCCCGGTCGTCACAGCGATGCCTAATATCCCGAAGCGCCAACAGATCACGCAACGGCTGGCCGACCAGTTCAACGCCGACGAGCGGCTCTGGGAGAAACTGGAACCACGGCGGAGACTACGGCGGAAGCTTCGTCCGCGGTTGAGCCCCGGGAAGCACAAAAACTTTGACCTGCTCGATTTTGCCCGCGCCCAACCGCCGAAAGACTGCATCGGGAGACACGCGTGATCGAGGACCGGAACGAACTCCCAAAAGGGTGGCGGTGGGTGAAGCTGGGGGAGGTGTGCGAGATTGTCAGCGGCACAACACCGAAGTCAGGCACGTCCGCGTATTGGAACGGAGAAATCGTCTGGATCACACCGGCCGACCTCGGAAGATTGTGTGACAGATACGTAGTGGATTCGGACAGACGAATATCCAAGGCGGGATTTACGAGCTGCAACCTAACGATGGCGCCCATCGGTTCCGTTGTCCTTTCTTCGCGTGCACCTATCGGCCATCTTGGCATTGCGGCCGTTCCCCTATGCACAAACCAAGGCTGTAAGACGTTTGTGCCGGGTACTGAGGTGGACTCGGAATTCCTTTATCGCGCCCTCAAGCGCTCGGTCTGGGAATTGCAGCAAATGGGAAGCGGCACAACTTTCGCAGAGGTCTCAAAGACGCAACTTGGTGAATTCGAAATTCCCCTCCCACCTCTCCCCGAACAGAAACGGATTGCGGCGATCTTGAACGAGCAGGTGGCGGCGGTGGAGCGGGCGCGCAAGGCGGCGGAGGAGCGGCTGGCCGCCGTGAACAGACTCCCGGCCGCTTATCTCCGCGCCGTCTTCCCCGCACCTGACCAGCCGGTGCCAGAAGGATGGCGGTGGGTGGAGTTGGGGGAGGCCGGGAAGACGGTAACTGGTGGCACCCCCCCGCGCGGGCGGAAGGAGTATTTCGGAGGACACATTCCTTGGATCAAGCCGGAGCACCTTGATTGCCAACAAGTCGTTCAAATCAGCACTGAGTATCTGACGGAAGCAGGTTCTGATTTGGTCGGTCTTCTCCCTGCCGGATCCGTACTTGTTTCGTGCATTGGCAAGATCGGGAAGACTGCAATTGCCGGAGTGCCGCTGACGACAAATCAACAGATCAATGCGATCATCCCAAGAGACGATGTGGATTCTGTCTTCCTGTACCATTGCTTTAGGCACTATCGGCCCGCGCTTGAAGCCATGGCATCTACCGCATTGGTTCCGATCTTAAACAAGTCGGGGTTTTCATCGTTCGAAGTCCCTTGTCCGCCTCTCCCCGAGCAGAAACGGATTGGTGCAATACTGAACGATCAAATGTCGGCGGTGGAACGGGCGCGGAAGGCGGCGGAGGAGGAACTGGCCATGATCAACGCATTGCCGGCGGCGCTGTTGCGGCGGGCGTTTGCGCCTGCCTGCGCCGAGGCGGCTTCGGCAGGCAGGGGAGAGCTCTGAGCGATGGAGAGGAACACGGACTCTCACGGACGCGCACGGGCTGAAGGTGATGACCGGCTGATCCCGAAGCACGGCGGCTATGAGCACACGAAGACGTGGCAACTGGCCGACCTGATCTACGACGTGACGGTGCGGTTCTGCGACAAGTGTGTGGATAAGCGCAGCCGCACGCACGACCAGATGGTTCAGGCGGCCAGGAGCGGTGCGCAGAATCTCCAGGAAGGCAGCATGGATTCGGCGGTGTCCAAGAAGATCGAGATGAAGCTCACGGGAATAGCGCGCGGGAGCCTGAAAGAACTCGAACGGGACTTCAAGAAGTTCCTCAAGCACCGCGAGCTTCCCGAGTGGCCTCCCAGCCACCCCGCGCTGACGCACTTCAAAGCGTTGCGCTGCGCCTCACTGGAGCAGTTCCGGGCGTGGGTGGCCGAAGAGGCGCGGCGGGCCGGGAAAGAAAACACGGACAGGCACGGACAGACACAGACGAAGACCCGAACGACCATCCCCGCTGTCCGTGGCGGTCCGTGTCCGTCCGTGTCGCCCCAGGACTTTCCCTCAGTCTGCGCCGCGAACGGCGCGCTCTCGCTGCTAAACCTGTGCATTCATCTCATTGGCCGCCAAATGGAAGCCCAGGCGGACGCCTTCGAGAAGGAAGGCGGCTTCACGGAGCGGCTTTACAAGCGCCGCACACAGCGCCGCAACCGGGAGAACGATTGAACATGGCAAAGCGACTCAACGGCAATGGAAAGCGCATGGCCACCCAGCAGTCAGTTGACCAGGCGGTCAAGTCCATCTGCGATATCATGCGCCGGGGGAACTGCGCCGGAGCTTTGCAGTACGTTCCGGAACTCACTTGGATTCTTTTCTTGCGCATCCTCGACGAGCGGGAGGAGCGCGAACAGCACGAGGCCGAGGCGCTGGGCGTGCCGTTCAGGCCGTCCTTGGAGCACCCGTATCGCTGGCAGGACTGGGCCGCGCCAAGCGGGCCAAAGCGAAAGGAACTCCAGGAAGGGGCGCTTGGTTCTTTCTTCGGCTTCGTGAACACCAATCTTCTGCCCTATCTCAAGAGCCTCAAGAACCGGCCGGATGCCGGGCCACGCCAGAAGGTCATCAGCGAAGTCATGACCGGCGTCGAGCGCGTCCGCATTGACACGGAGCGCAACTTCCTCGACGTGCTGGACAAGGTCAACGAGATCACCGCGGAGACCGTGGACCCGACGCACGTCTTCACGCTTTCTCAGGTCTACGAAGGCTTACTGTTGAAGATGGGCGAGAAGGGCAACGACGGCGGACAGTTCTTCACGCCGCGCCAAGTCATCAAAGCCATGGTTCAGGTCATCGCGCCCGCCGTGAATGAAACCGTTTATGATCCCGGATGCGGCACTGGTGGTTTTCTGGCGCAGAGCTACGAGTTCGTGCGCGACCGCTTGGGCCAGGGCGCAACCGCCGAGCAATTGGAAACTCTGAAACAGCGAACGTTCTGGGGGCGGGAGAAAGAGAATCTGATCTATCCAATTGCGCTGGCCAACCTGGTCCTGCACGGCATAGACAGGCCGAACCTCTGGCACGGCAACACGCTGACCGGCATGGAAATCTACGGCGGCTTGTTCGCGGGTGCGCCGGGTGCGTTCGACGTGATCCTGACCAATCCGCCGTTTGGCGGGAAAGAAGGCAAGGACGCCCAGACCAATTTTGACTACAAGACGAGCGCGACCCAGGCGCTCTTCCTGCAACATGTGATCCGCAATCTGAAGGACAAAGGCCGGTGTGGGATTGTGCTCGATGAAGGCCTTCTATTCCGCACCAATCAGGACGCATTCGTCAAGACCAA
>VGWJ01000011.1 GCA_016873635.1 Lentisphaerota bacterium
CGTCATTCTTCCGGGAAAAAGTGCGGAAATCTTCGCCGGAAGGCGGAAGTCCCGAAGTTGACTCGGCCGGAACCGACTGATAGAGGGCAGCTTGTGAGGAGGGGACTATTTACCTGGCACCGGTTCGCGGGTTCCACGAGGGGCGTGTTCCGTCGTCCATCTTGAACGGGTTGCGGACGCGCACGCCGCGAATAACCTGGCCGTCGTTCAGGTCCTCGGTCCATACCTCAGCGCAGGCGGCTTTGGCCGCGCTCACCACGATGAGGGCGTCCCAGAAGGAGATCCGATTGAGGATGCTGGTGTCGATCGCTTCTTGAATCAAGGCGAAGTCCACCAACACCAACTCCAAGGCCTTGAGTTTGACGAGCGCTTCTTTTGCCGTGAGCGGTTCGATGCCCAGTTTGGTCGTCGCCGCCACATAGCATTCCTGCAGGACCTGCGTGGAGACGACACCCCCGCCTTGGTCCTGCACGGAGCGAAGAACCTCGGCGGCTCGTTTGCGCTTCTCCGGATAGCGGCTGTCCAACGCATAGACCAGAACATTGGCATCGAGGAAGATCTTGGATGATTCAGGCACGGTAGAGATCCTCCCGTTTCCAACGGCGGCCCTGCGAGTCCCCTCCAGCCTTCGCGGCCAATTCCAGGAATTCGTCGGCCCAAGCGGTTCGCGACTTCCTGACCACCGTGCGCCGCAAGAGTTCGCGAATCAGGTTGTTGAGCGACGTGTGGTGCGCGCTCGCGTATGCCCGGCTCGCCGCCAGGGTTTGATCATCCAGGGCGATGGTGACGTTCTTCATGCCGAAAACCTCCTCACATCCATCAGTGCCACATAATACGTGGACGCATATCATGTGTCAAGCCGTCATTGTCGTAAGCGTTGTTCGGATCGTTATCGACAGCATTGGCGGATACGGTATGCGGGGGCGAAGTACCACCTGACGGGCCGCGGGAACGGACGGGACGTGGTCTTCGCCACGGCGGGGGATCACCAGCGATTCCTGTAACGCGGTACATCCACCTCAATCCGGTCAAGACGCAGCGGCACAGGGAGAAGACGGCAGAGGCGAAGCGGCGGATCCTGGAAGGGCATGCGTGGAGCAGCTACCGCGGATACGCTGGGCTGGGGCCGGCGGAAGAGATAGTGAACTACCGCTGGCTGAAGATGATGGAGCGGGAGCGGGAATCGGTGCCAGGCAAATAGTCCTGGCGCTCCCGCGGCGACCTCGGGCCGGGGGCTTTGCCGGGCGTTTGGGTGGCGTCGGCGGCTTCTCCTCGCGGGCCTGAGTTCGCCGGGGGCGTTTTGCGCGGCTTGTTTCGGCGGCGGGAGGGCAGGGCGGCCGCGACTTGGCCGTTCTTGAGCAGGCTCCGCCCTCGGAATGTTGGGATTCGGGGCGGCGCGGCTAATGGTTGCCCATGACCTGGAAGGCGAGCGGCTCGATAACGTACAGCTCGCACAGCCGTTTGAGCCGGTTGATGAACGCTTCCTTTTCCGTGGGGCCGAAGGGGAACTCGCCGGCGGAGCCGACAGTGCGGTTGTAGACGTGGACGAAGGTATCTTCCTGAGGCTTGATGCGCGGGTGTCTCATTCCGGTTGTCTCCACCTTTCCCGAGGGACCGACACGGCCCTCTATCCCTACGGGTGATGGTCCACCGCGTGAAGCGTAAGCACGAGGTGCTCGAGGGTTCTGAGGATCTCGGGGACGTATTCCTCGACGGCCTTCACGCTGCCGGGCAACGCGTAGATAAGCGTCCGGCGGGCCACCGCGGCCACGCTGCGGCTGAGAAGCGCGTTCGGCTTCTCCGCGCCGTACTTCACGCGGATGTGCTCCATGATGCCGGGGATGACCTTGTCGGCCACGGCCTGCACCGCCTCGGGCGTTACGTCGCGGGGCCCGATTCCCGTTCCGCCCGTCGTGAATACCACGTCCAGGCCGCGGTCGCGCGCCGCCTCGAGCTCGCGGACAAGCGCCGGCCGCTCGTCAGGCAGCACCCGCATTTCAAACTCCGGACGCCAGCGCCGCTCCCGCAGGAAACACGCCGTCAGCTCGCGGATCCGCGGCCCGCCGCGGTCCTCGTACACGCCCCGGCTGGCCCTGTCGCTCATGGTCACGATCCCGATGCGCAACGCCCGCGGACGATGCTCCAGCCGGTCGCCCGGCCGCAGGCTCCCGCCCCGGATCACGCGGCAGAAGACCCCCTCCCCGGGCATCACGCAGGCCCCGATCTCCCGGAAGATGGCGCAGCCGTCGCCGTGGCACGCCTTGCCGATCTGCGTGACCTCCAGCTCCAACCCCTCCGACAGGAAGCGGTCCAACATGCACACCGCGCGCAGATCAGCGCCCTCGACGGTCACGTTCTCGGCCAACTCGCCCGGCTTGATCTCCCGCCCGAGACGCGGCTCGAACTCCGCGATAATCTCCCGCGACAGGATGCTCACCTGGCGATGCCAAGGCCCGGCGTGCGCGTCGCCCGCGACGCCCGCCTCGTCAATGCGGATCTCGGGCACGGGCCGCTTGGGGGTCCCCTTTTCCGCGGACACGTTGACGGACAGAACTCTCATCGCTCCTTCCGCTTCTCCACCAGCCGTATCTCCTGAATGGCCATCTCGCCGTCCACGGCCTTGCACATGTCGTAGAGCGTCAGGGCGGCGACGGACACGGCCACCAGCGCCTCCATCTCGATGCCGGTCCTGTCCGTGCAGACGGCTTCGCTCTCGATCTCGACGCCGTCTTCGGCCGGGCGCAGGTCCACGCGGACGTGCTCGATCCCGATGTTGTGGCACAGCGGAATCAGGTCCCAGGTCTTCTTGGCGGCCGCGATTCCGGCCAGCCGGGCCGCGGCCAGCGCGTCGCCCTTCTGCAGCAGGTTCTCCCTGAGCAGCCGCACCGTCTCCGCCTTCATCCGTATCCTGCCCCGGGCCCGGGCCGTGCGCCGCACGCGCGCCTTGCGCGAGACATCCACCATGCGCGCCGCGCCTTGCTTGTCCAGATGACTGAGATCCATTGGCATGCTCCCGTCTTCAGTCGTGGATGGAGAGATCAGGGTCCCATCCAGTCTTTCCCCCCTGATCTTTGCCCTCCCCCCCACCCCCCTCTACCCTCCGATCGCGCACATCTCCCGGTTGCGGCAGCGCGAGCCGCTTTCCGGCTTTGCCGCCACCGCCGCCCGTATCGAACCCCGCATATCCGTGAAGTCAACCGCGATTTCATCCTCGGAGAAAAGGCAGGGCTTCAGAAAGCCGTCCGAAGTGAGCCTGAGCCGGTTGCATTGCGCGCAGGACGGCGGCCGCTCGGCAAGGAAGCGCGCGCGCAGATCGCGCCGGTCGTAGAGCGAGAAATGCATGATCGTCTGCAGCCGCATGCCCCGGGCGTCGCAGAACCGCCGCATGCGCTCCACCTCGTCGACGCCGGTATCCTCGATGATCACCATGTTGATCTTGACCGGCGTCAGCCCCGCGGCGGCCGCCGCCTCAATGCCTCGCAGCACCTGTCCCAGATCGCCGCCGCGCGTCACGGCGCGATAGCGCTCCGGGTCGAGCGTGTCCAGCGACACGTTCACGCGCCCCAGGCCGCGCGCCTTCAGGACTCCCGCCATCGCGGCCAGCCGCGTCCCGTTCGTGGTCATGGCAAGCTCGCGCAGACCGCCGATGCGCGCGAGCCGGCCCACCAGCTCCTCGATGTTGTGCCGGACCAGCGGCTCGCCGCCGGTCAGGCGGATCTTCGTGACGCCCAGCGCAACGGCCTCGCGGGCCACGGCCTCGATCCGCGCGTACGACAGGATGGCGTCGCGCGGCTTGCAGGCGATGCCCTCCGCCGGCATGCAGTAGACGCATCGCAGGTCGCAGCGGTCCGTGACGGAGATCCGCAGGTAGTCGATTTGGCGCTCAAATCGGTCGTACATCAACCAGCGTCCCTTCGGCGACTTCCGCAACGCCCTTCGGCACACGGATGAGCCCGTCCGCGGCGGTCACGGAAGTGACGTGGGCCGGGCCGTGATAGGCCACGGCGCGCACCGCGCCGCCCGCGTCGCGCCGCACGGGAATCCAGCCGTCGCGCGCGACGTCCTTCCGCACGATGCGTTCCGCCAGCGCCGCCCGGCCCGTAAAGGGCCGGAAATCGTGTCCCATGAGGGCAAACAGGAACGGCTTCACGAGGATCTCGAACACGACAAACGTGGAGACGGGATTCCCGGCCAGGCCGAAGAAGTACGCGTTGCCCTGCACTCCGAAGACCGTCGGCATGCCGGGCTTGACCGCGATCTTCCTGAAGAGCAGCCTGACGCCGTTCCGCTCCAGCGCGTCCGGCACCAGGTCGAACGCGCCCATCGAGACGCCGCCCGACACAAGCACCACGTCATTCGCGTCGCGCGCGGCACGCACGGCGGCGGCCAGGGCTTCCGTCCGATCCGCCGCCACGGCATACCGCCGGGGCGCGACGCCCATGGCGAGCGCCTGCGCGCAGAGCTGGCAGCCGTTGCTGTTCCGGATCTGCGACGGCCCCGGCCTGACGTCCGGCTCGACCAGCTCGTCGCCCGTGGGTATCACGCCGACCCGCGGCTGCCGGGCGACCCGCGGATGCGTGCAGCCCGCCGATGCGAGCACGGCGATGTGCTGGGGACGCAGGCGTACGCCCCGGCGCAGCACAACGTCCCCGGCACGCACGTCCTCGCCCCGGGCGCAGATGTTGTCCGGCGTGCCGTCCGCGATGAAGCGGACCGCGTCCGGCCCCCCGTCCCGCGCGTCTTCGAGCCTTATGACGCAGTCGGCCCCTTCCGGGACCGCGGCGCCGGTCATGATCCTGGCGCACTCGCCGGGGCCGATCGCCCGCCCGGGCGCCTGCCCCGCCGGCACGGTTCCGACCACCCGCAGCTCGCCGCCCAGGTCCGCCCGCCGGCAGGCGTAGCCGTCCATGGCCGACTTGTCGAACGGCGGCATGTCCATGTCGGACCGCACGTCCTCGGCCAGGATTCTGTTCAGCGCATCGGCGATCGCGACGCTTTCCGCGTCCAGCACGCGGGCGCGGTCCAGCACGATGCGAAGGGCGTCTTCAAAGCTTGTCAGCGCGGGCGGCGACATGGGCGGCATATTCCTCCCTGGTGTTCAGGTTGGCCGGCACGGCTTCTCCGGGCGGCAGGTCAACGTAGCGTGTGCGGCCTTTCGCGAAAAGCGCGCGCACCCTCCCCTCCCCGGCTCCCAGCAGCCGATGCGCCCGCGGCGCGAGGGACTTGCGGTAGACCGCAAACAGCGGCTCGACGGCACCCCCGGGGCCGCGCGGAACCACCGCGTCGCGGCCCGCGGCGCGGTCCAGCAGGCGATGCGCCAGCGCGATATTGAGATCGGGCGCATCGCAGGCCACCACGAAGTTGAGCTCGTGGGCGGACGCTTCCAGGGCCGAGGCAATGCCCATCAGCGGCCCGCGGCCGGGCGCGCGGTCCGGCACGGTGCGCAGCCCCAGGAAGGCGTGCTCCTCCGGCGTGTTGGTGCTGACCAGGACTTCGTCGAACACGTCGCGCAGCTGGGCGCAGACGTGCTCGATCATGGGCCGCGCGCCGACCGGCAGCATGCTCTTGTCGCGCCCCATCCGCGTGCCGCGGCCGCCGGCCAGCACGATCGCGGTCGCGTGTTCCCTGAGCACCCAGCCGCGGCCGTCGCATGACAGGTCCGCCGGGTCGAGATCGAATCCGCCGCCGTCGAAGACAACGGTGCGGTCGGCGAACTCCCGCACCGCCCGGGCGGTGGCCTTCCAGGCGCGCGCGCCCTTCGCCCTGAGCATGAGAAACAGCCCGGGCTCGACCACGGTGCGCAGGCTGTTCGACTCGCAGACGCAGGGCCCGCGCCCGGCAACAGCCAGCAGGGCCGCCATCCCCTCGGCCAGGCGCCCGGTCCTGACCCGCAGCCAGAAGACCTTCTCCGCGCCGGCGGCCAGCAGGCGGCCCGTGTCCTTGGGCGAACGGGGGTTGTCCTCCTCCGTGATGCAGTAGTCGCCCTTCAGCGAGGCGCACGCGCCGCAGCCCCGGCCGCCCCGCGGACAGGCGCCGCCGTTGCGGCGGATGGCCGTGACCTTCAGGCCCACGGCGCCGGCGGCGGCCGGCCGCCCTGCCAGAACCGCGCACGCCAGGGCGGTCTTGCCCGCATTGCGGCCCGCCGAGCCCAGCAGAAGCATGTTGGGAAGACGCATCATTTTCCGCTTGTCCTCAGAATAGCAGATCCGTATTTTGCCCGCAACGACCGATATGCCCAGGGCGCATATCGCTTGGCAATGAACGTCCGGACCAAAGCCTGGCTCGCGCGCAAGGGAGGCCTGTGTTTCGGGACGGGGCGGGCGGCCATCCTGCGGGCCGTGCAACGCACGGGGTCGCTCAGCGGCGCGGCCAGGGAGCTGCAGATGTCCTACCGCCACGCCTGGAGCTCAATCCGCGTCGCGGAGCAGCGCCTGGGCCGCAGACTGCTGGTCCGCCGCCGGGGCGGACCGGCCCGGGGCGGCGCCGCGCTGACCCCCTGCGCCCTGCGGCTCCTGGGGCGCTTCGAGCGGCTGGACCGGGATATCAGGGACTTCGCCGATCAGCGTTTTGCGGCGCTGTTCGGTCAAACCGGGAAAGGAGGCGGGAAGGTATGAGACTGTGCGTGTCGATGTCAGCACTGGCTGCCGGCGCCCTCGTGTGCCTGGCCGAGACGGAAGGACCGGAAAAGCCCTGGAGCCTGGACGCCGGGACGGACAACCGGGCCCGCTACGAGGCGATGGGGCCCTTCCGGACCGCGGCCGACGACGCGGAGAGCGCCGTGGTCAACAGGCTCCGCATGCGCGCGGAGGCCAGGGGAGGCGACGCCGTCGCGCTGTTCGTCGAAGGGCTTGACGTGCGGGAATGGACGGCCGCCGGCCCCCAGGCCGCGAACACCGACGACCTCGACCTGCACCAGGCCTATCTCGAAGTGAGCCGCGTCGCGGACGTGCCCCTGCGCGCCAGGCTCGGACGGCAGGAATTCAACTACGGCAGCAAGCGGATCCTTTCGGCCCCCTCCTGGTCGAACAAGATCCGGTCCTTCGACGCCGCGCTGCTGGGCCTCGACCTGCCCGGATTCAAGGGCGACGTCTTCGGCGGCTACCTCGTCAAGTACGTGTACGGCCGCTTCAACCCGCCGGACGAGAACGAGCGCCTGCTCGGCGCCTTCAACACGTTCCAGCGCGGCAAGGACGTGCTCGTTGACGCGTACGCGGTCAGCAAGCGCCGGCAGTCCGCCGCCGGCCCGGACCGGGAAGTGCGGGAACGGCACACCGCCGGCACGCGCCTGAACCTGAAGCCGCTCGCGGGCCTGACCCTGGAGGCCGAAGCCGCCTGGCAGTTCGGCCGGGACGCCGGCCTCGACGTGGGCGCCTACGCCGTGGCGCTCTGGGCGCAGAAGGCGTTTGAGACCGTCCTCGACCCCGCCGTGCGGGCGGAGTTCAATCTCGCCTCCGGCGATTCCGACCCGACGGACAAACGCTCCGAGACCTTCGAGCCCCCCTACCAGACGACCCACGGCCCTTACGGGATCATCGACTTCCTGCGGTGGCAGAACATGCGGGAGATCGCGCTCGCGTGTGTCCTGCACCCGACCGGAAAGCTGACCGTCCAGCCCGAAGCGCATGCCTACTGGCTCGACAGCACGTCCGACGCATGGTACCACGGCAGCGGCGCCAAACTGTGGCCGCCTCCGCCGGAACAGGGCGACGGGCCGGAAGGCGCGGAGGCTGCCGCGGCGCCGCGCGCGGCGGCGGGCAGTCACGTCGGCTCCGAGCTCTCGCTGATCCTGACGCAGAAGCTGACGGGCAACGTCACGGCCGAGGCGGGCTATTCGGCCTTCGTCCCCGGCGCCGTCGCGAACGAAATCAGCGACCGGGACGTGGTGCACTTCGGCTACGTCCAGGTGGTCCTGAGTCTGTGAACGGCAAGCGCAAGATGACAGGAACGCTTCTGACCGGCATTGCGGCGTTGCTCGCGGCCGTTCAGGCGCACGCCGGGGAGACGCTCAGGCTGGCCACCACCACCAGCACCTATGAGACGGGGCTTCTCGACCGCGTCCTGCCGCCGTTCGAGAAGAAGCACAACGTGAAGATCCACGTCATCTCCGTCGGCACGGGCAAGGCCGTCAAGATCGCCGAAAACGGCGACGTGGACGTCATCCTCGTCCACGCCCGCGCGGCGGAAGACAAGTTCGTGGCCGACGGCTGCGGCGTCAACCGGCGGGACGTGATGTACAACGATTTCCTTCTGCTGGGGCCGGCGGGCGATCCCGCCGGGATTGACGGCCTGAAAAAAGCCGCGGAGGCCCTGGGGCGGATCATGGACAAGCGTGCGCCTTTCGTGTCGCGCGGGGACGAGTCCGGAACGCACATCAAGGAGAAGTCCCTCTGGGCCAAGGCGGACCGGAAACCGTCGGGCGGATGGTACATCGAGGCCGGGCAGGGGATGAGCGCCACGCTGCGCATGGCGGACGAGAAGAACGCCTACGTCCTGGCTGACCGGGCGACGTTCATCTTCCAGAGGGACAAGCTGCGCCTGAAGCCGATGGTCGAGGGCGATCCGGACCTCTTCAATCCCTACGGCATAATCGCGGTCAGCCCCTACAGGCACCCCCATGTGAAGTATGAACCGGCCATGGCGCTCGTGGCCTGGATGACTTCGCCGGCGTGCCAGGAGCTGATAGCCGCCTACCGCAAGGAGGGCGGGCAGCTCTACTTCCCCAATGCGGCCAATCCGGTCGAGTGAGGAGCGCCGGGTCGCGGAATGGAATACATCACCGAAGGATGCACCGGAGCGTTGCGCATCATCTTCCGGGCCGACCGCGAGTTCGTCGCGATCGTAAGCGTTTCCCTGTTGGTCGCGACCATCTCCACGTCGCTGGCCGCCGTCAGCGGCATCCCGTTCGGCGCGCTTCTCGCGCACAAGCGCTTCGCCGGCCGTGACGCCGTCATCACGGTGCTCAACACGCTGATGTCGCTGCCCACGGTCGTGGTCGGCCTGATGGTCTACTCGTTCCTGTCCCGCCGCGGGCCGCTCGGTTCCCTGGGGTTGCTCTACACGCGCTCCGCCATGGTAATAGGCCAGTGGATTCTGGCCTTCCCGATCGTGGCCGGCCTCAGCGTCGCCGCCGTCAAGGGACTGGACCCGCGCATCCACGAAACGGCCGTTTCGCTCGGGGCGGACGCGGCCCAGGGCTTCCGCACGTTTCTGCGCGAGGCGCGTTTCGGCATCCTGGCCGCCCTGGTGGCGGGCTTCGGCCGCGTTTTCGCGGAGGTGGGCGTCTCCATGATGCTGGGCGGCAATATCCGCGGTTACACGCGCAACATCACCACGGCCATCGCGCTCGAAACGAGCAAGGGCGAGTTCGCGCTCGGCATTGCGCTGGGCCTCGTGCTGCTCGCGGTTGCCCTGGGCGTCAACGTCGTGTTCGGACTGCTCAGGAGGAGGTCGGCGTGACCGTCTATGCTCTGGAGGACGCCGTGGCCGGCGCGGGCGAGTTCAGACTGCGCGTCCGCGATTGCGCCATCGAGCAGGGGCGGGTCTACGCGGTGGTGGGCCCCAACGGCTCGGGCAAGACCACGCTGCTGAGAATGCTGGCTTTCCGTCTGCGGCCCGTGCGCGGCCGCGTGGCGTTCCGGGGCGAAGTCGTGGATTACGCCGACCGGGCGGGGCTGCTGGCGCGCCGCCGCCGGGTCAGCGCGCTGCTTCAGACCCCCTACCTCTTCAACCTGAGCGTCCGCGAGAACATCGCCTACGGGTTGAAGGTGCGGGGCTTGCCGCGCCGCGAGGTCGCCTCGCGCGTCGGCGCGATCATGGAGCGCCTGGGACTGGCGGCCCTCGCCGCGCGGAACGCGCACGCGCTCTCGGGCGGAGAGGCCCAGCGCGTGGCCCTGGCGCGCGCCCTGGTCCTCGATACGGAGGTCTACCTGCTCGACGAGCCGACCGCCAACGTCGACCAGCGCCAGGTGCGCGCCGTGGAAGAGCTCATTCTGGAGTTCAACCGGAAGAACGCGGCGACGATTGTGCTCTCGACGCATTCGCAGGACCAGGCCTGCCGCCTGTCGCATCACGTCGTTTCCGTCGTGGAGGGCGAGATCCGCGACATTGCCTACGAGAATGTCTTCGCCGGCGTGCTCCACGCCGATCCGGACGGCCTTCGCGGCATGGCGTTGCCGGGCGGCGCGCGGATCAGGGCCGCCACGGCAAAGACGGGCGCCGCCACGATCGCCGTTGACCCGCGGGACATCATCCTGTCCCGTCAGGCCATTGACTCGAGCGCCCTCAACCGGCTCACGGGCACGATCGTCAAGATCGAGGACGCGGACGGAACGTTGCGGGTTTTCGTGGACGCCGGCGCGCTGATCTGCGCCATGATCACGCGCCGCTCCTTCCTGGACATGGGGCTGAACGTCGGCGAACGCGTGTGGCTGACGTTCAAGGCCACCGCCGTGAAGGTCCTCTAGTCTCCCGTCCCGGAATCCCGCGCCAGGTCAGCTCGCGCTTTGGACGCGTTCGGCCGCACGGATTCCCGGGCCGGCTCCCGTTCCGGCCCGAAAGCCGCCTCGTACTCGTGTATCAGTCGCGAGTTGTAAGTCGGGCAGGTGTCGCGGGAGCAGTCCGGACAGGCGAACGGCCGCGCCATTATGATGTCGGGGTCCATGGGGTCGTGGGAGACGGGCCTGAAACCGATCGCCCGGTACATGCGCCAGGCCGGCGCGTTGTCCCACGTCACCGAAAGCCACACGTCCCGCAGGCGAAGCCGGAGGCATCCCCACCACATCGCCGCCAGGAACAGTTCCCGCCCCCACCCCCGGTGCTGGAAGTCCTGGTGCACAAAGATGATGATCTCCTGCTCGTCCGGCGTGTGCGGGTAGTAGACCAGGGCGGCGTGGGCGGCTATGCGGCCGTCGATCAGCAATACGAAATTCGTGTTCCGCTCGTTTTCGACAAGCGACGCCAGCCAGCGCCGGGTGACCGCCTCCTTGAACGGGGGCAGTCCCTGGTAGGCGGCCTTCGGCTCGAACGTGAGATACATGTCCAGGAGGGCGGGCCAG
Source organism: Lentisphaerota bacterium (assembly GCA_016873635.1). Taxonomy (GTDB): domain Bacteria; phylum Verrucomicrobiota; class Kiritimatiellia; order UBA8416; family VGWJ01; genus VGWJ01. The sequence goes on from VGWJ01000011.1 coordinate 11,055, forward strand.
TGCCGGGCCTCATAACGTCCGAATACCGGGACGTCTTCCGCGTGACGGAGGGCCATCCTTTGCGGCTCCATGATCCGGGGTATTTTCCCCCGCCCCGCCAGTCAAGTCAAGCCGCGCCGACTTTTGCCCTTCTTTTCTTCCAGCCTCCCGTTCCGCGACTCTCCCTGCGCTTGTCAGACCCGTGACGCCGCAGTATTGTGTGGCCTGTCCCGCAAGGAAGGGCTTGCGCGCATGCCTCTCACCCGTTTCAGCGTGTCGCTGGACGCCGGCTTGGTCGAGCGGTTCGACCGCGAGATCAGGGCCCAGGGCTGCCCCACGCGGTCCAAGGCCGTGGGCGACCTGATCCGCGCCGGCCTGGTCCAGGCCGAATGGCGCCGCGGCGACGAAGTGGCCGGGGCGGTCGTCATGGTCTACGACCACCACAAGCGCGACATCCTCCGGAAGCTCACGCAGGTGCAGCACGACTGCCACGACGCCATCATATCGACCCAACACATCCATCTCGACCACGACAACTGCCTGGAAATCGTGGCCGTGCGCGGCAAACGCGCCCGGGTCGAGAACGTCGTCAGGCGCCTGAAGGCGCTGAAGGGCCTGAAGCACGTTTCCCTCGCCGCCGGCACCACCGGCCGACGGCTGGCGTGAGACCGGCTCCGGAAAGCCGAGAAGGGCTCGCGGCTTCAGCCCAGTTTGCGCAGCTCCCTGACGAAAGCCACGATGTGCTTCTTTTCCTCGTCGATGATCTTCCGCAGCCAGTCGCCGCCCAGTTTTGCGGGAACCATATCCAGGAAGCCCTGGTAGAAGAGCACGGCGTTCTTTTCCATCTGCAGGCCGATCTTGAGGATGTCGCGCAGCGATTCCCTGCCCGTCAGCGCGGCGGCTGCCCTGGGCGCGCCTTCGATCCCGGCGCCGTCGACCATGGCCCCGAGATACAGCGCGGCTTCGTTGTCGGGGTCGAAGGCCGTCTCTTCGCGGGCGCCTTCGCCCAGCTCCCTGCGCATCGCCGCGAAGATCCGTTCGTGTTCCTTCTCCATATCCGCCAGCTTCAGCAGAAACGAACAGTCGGCCTCGCTGGCGTGCCGGTCGGCCGCCTTGCGGTAGAAAGCCACCGCCTCCTGCTCCGCCCGGATCGCCATTTGCAGCACTTCGTCGGCATTGAAACGGATGCCCATGGAAACCTCCTGTATCGCGGTTTTTTCTCCTTCAGACGTCCGAAGGTACGTCCTCAGCGCGCGTGTTTCAAGGACAATGCGCCGAAGGCCGGTGAGGCGTGCGCGAATGCTTGAATGCCGCGCCGTTTTCTGCCATTTTCCGCCAAGCTTGCGGACCGGACCGACGTGATGAACACGGCGTACATGCAGTTTCTGACGGCCGACTTCGTCAGCCGCGTGCTTCCGCGGCGGTTTGCCTACTGGGTCGGCCTGCGCGTCGCGGACGAATTTTACTGCCGCGACGCCAGGGGCCGGGCGGCCGTAAAGTCCAACCTGCGGCACGTCCTGGATTTCAGGGGGCTGAAAGCCTCGGACGAAACCCTGGAGCGAATGGCGCGGACGGTGTTCCAGAATTTCGGCAAGCACCTGGTTGATTTCTTCGGCTCGCGCCGGCTTTCGCGGCGGGAGGTGGACCGCATGGTGAGTCTCGAGCATTCCGAGCACCTCGAGCAGGCGCGGGCGCTCGGCCAGGGCGTGATCGTGGTTACGGCGCACCTCGGCAACTGGGAGCTGGGCGGCGCGGTGCTGGGCGCGCTGGGCTGTCCGCTCAACGCGGTGATCCTGCCGGAGCGTGACCGCCGTATCAGGGCGCTTTTTCGCGCCCGGCGCGAAAGCCGGCTTCAGCGCGTCATCCCGCTGGGCAAGGCCGCGCGGGGCGTGCTGGAGGCGCTGGCGCGGAAGGAGTTCGTGGCCCTGCTGGCGGACCGCGACTACAGCGCGCGGGACGACCGGGTCGAGTTTTTCGGCAGGCCGGCCAGGATGCCGCGCGGCCCGGCGGCCATCAGCGCGCGCACGGGCTGTCCGGTTCTGCCGGGTTTTCTCCTGCGCCAGAAGGACGACACTTTCCTGCTGCGGTTCCGTCCGCTGATCGTTCCCGCGGGGTATTCGTCCGAGCGGGAGATCCGCCTGCAGATATGTCGCGGCCTCGAAGAGGAGATCGGCGGACGTCCGGAGCAGTGGTTCATGTTCGAGGATTTCTGGAACGCGCGCGCCTGGCACGGCGGCAGGGGGGAGCAACGATGAACGGCGAGACGAGGAACGGGTCCCGGTTCTGCGTGATCGTGCCGGCGTACCAGGAGGAGGCGCGCGTGGGCGCCGCCGTGGGAGGCATCCGCGCGTACTGCCGGGACGTGGTCGTGGTCGACGACGGTTCCGCGGACCGCACCGCCGCGGAGGCGGACCGGGCCGGAGCGGTGGTGCTGAAACACGCCGTGAACCAGGGCAAGGGCGCGGCGATCGCCACGGGAATGGCCTACGCCCTGGAGCACGGCTACGAATTCGTCGTGGCCATGGACGGCGACGGCCAGCACGCGCCCGAAGACATTCCGGCGTTCGTGGAGGCCTACGCGCGAACGGGCGACCCCGTGATCCTGGGCAACCGCATGGCGGATCCGCGCGGCATGCCGCTGGTGCGGCGCCTGACGAACCGCTTCATGAGTTGGCTGCTCAGCCGGCGCATGGGCCGCCGCGTCCCCGACACGCAGTGCGGATTCCGGCTCTACCGGTGCGAGGGATTCCCCGCGGTTCCGGACGCGTCGCGCCGCTTCGACTACGACTCTGAGATACTGCTGCTTTACGCCGAGGCCGGCGCGCGCATCGGCGCGGTGCCGGTGCGGGTGATCTACGGCGACGAGAAGAGCAAGATATGTCCGGTCAAGGACACGCTGCGCTTCATCCGGATGCTGCGGCGGCACCAGCGGGCCCGGCGCGTCCGGGCGGGAAAGGGCAAAGCATGATTCGCGCGCTCGCCTGGCTGATTTTCCTCACGTTCCTTCCGGCGCTTGAGCTGCGGGCCTCCATTCCCGTGGGCATGCTTCCGGTCAAGATGCCTTTCACGGAGGGCCGTATCAGCGACCTCATGGCGTGGCCGCTGGCGGTTGCGGTCTGCACGCTGGCCAACATCGCGCTGGGGTGGGCCGTGTTCCGGGTTCTGGGGCCGGTATTCACGGCCATGCGGCGCTGGGGCTGGTTCGAGCGCCGCGTCTGGCCGCGCCTCGAGCGGACGCGCCACCGTCTGCACCCCTACGTGGAAAAATACGGCGAGCTGGGACTGGCCGTGTTCATCGGCATCCCCCTGCCCGGTTCCGGGGTCTACACGGGGGCTTTCGGAGCCTACCTGCTGGGCTTCGACCGGCGCCGGTTCGCCGTGGCCAACGCAATCGGCGTGCTCATCGCCGCCGCGGCGGTGACGACGCTGTGCCTCCTGCTTCTGCACGGGGTGATCGGCGAAGAGAGCTGGGCGGCCCGGCTCTTTCTCAAGCTGCACGGCGGCTGAGACGCGCTTTTCTACGCGTGCCGCGCGACGACGCTCAGCAGCTCCGCGGATTCGCAGGGCTGGATCAGGTGGTCCGCCGCGCCCAGCTGCTGCGACTGGAAGACGGACTTGCTTTCGCCCTTGGCGGTGAGCATCACGACGGGGATGTTCTTCGTAAGCTCCAGGCGCTGGAGTCGCTTGAGCACCGCGAAACCGTCCATCTTCGGCGTCATCACGTCCGGCAGGATCAGGTGCGGCTTCTCCGCGGCGGCCTTGGCCAGGCCTTCTTCGCCGTCATACGCGGTCACGACTTCGTAGTCGTTCGCTTCCAGCCGCATCTTGATCATTTCAACATGGTCCGGTTCATCGTCGATCATCAGAATCCGCTTCTTCCGTCAGTGACGGTGTGCGGCAACACCGTGACCGGCAGCGCCCCGGACAAGTGTTCAGTCTGCGGGGCGCCGAAGGCCAGGTTCGCCGAGGTCAAGTAGCCGGAACGACGGCATGCCATGAGCCGCTTCCGGACGCGGGAACGCCGGCGGCCGGTGGCGGCGCAGGGCGCGTGGTGGTCCTGGGTGGCGGCATTGCGGGAATCTCGGCCGTCGAGTCGTTGCGGCAGACCCGGATTTCGGAGTGTGCCCTCGCCGACGCCAACGCGGCCCTGGCCGCGCTGCGCGACGGCGCGCCGGCGGGCGCCGCGGCGCTGAGGCCGTGACCGGCCGGATGTGGGATTGCCCGCGCTTGACACCCGCCCCGCCTTCGTCAAGATTCTACGGTTCGTTCCCTGGACGGGAGAAAGCCGGAGGAAAACCATGGTCCGTGACTGCAAGGCGCTGGCGGCGTTCGTGTGCGAGGAGATCGGCAAACGTGTGGATACGGCCGTGGTCGGCCTCAGCGGCGGGGCGGATTCGTCCCTCGTCGCCATCCTGAGCGCGCGGGCCCTGGGCAGGGACAACGTCTATGGCGTGAGCATGCCGTACAACGAGGTGGACGTGCGCACGTTCAACGCGCGCTCCACGCGCCTGGCCGAGCGCCTCGGCATTCGCCACCTGGTCCGGCCGGTTGCGGCCATCGCCGACGCCATCACGGCGCAGATGGCCGTGGACCAAAGCGATGTCCTCACGGCCGCGAACAAGGGCAACGCGCGCAGCCGCGCGCGCATGTGCGTGCTTTACGGACTGGCCCACGCGCTGGGCACCCGACTGCCCGGCCGGCGCGTGCGGGTGATGGGCACCGGCAACCTGTCCGAGGATTTCATCGGCTACGACACCAAGGGCGGCGACGCGCTGGCCGACCTGTTCCCCATCGGCGAGCTGTTCAAGTCCGAGGTGTACCAGATGCTCGGGTATTTCGTCGCGCAGGGCGTCATCGGCGAGGACCTGATCGACCGCATCCCTTCCGCCGGCCTGGAGGAGAACCAGACCGACGAGGGGGACCTGGGCCACAGCTACAACGCCATGGAGCATGGCGTGCGCTTCTGCCTGGCGCACTACCGCGACATGCCCGCCGAGGCCCCGGACGCGATCACGGCCTTCGTGTGGGAGCGTCATCTGGCCCACAGGCACAAGCACGAGGCTCCGCCCGTGGTGCGCCTGCGGCATCTCTGCGACTGAGCATCTCCAGCGCCACCTCCCCCACCTGCTCGGGCGTGACCCCCTGCAGGCACGGCACGCCGGGCTGCCGGCACGCGCGCGAGAAGCAGGGCTGACAGGGAAGCGACGCCGTAACCACGCGGTGGCCCGCGCCGTAGGGGCCGTTGCGCGCCGGATCGGTCGAGGCGAATATCGCCAGGACCGGCACGCCGACGGCGGCGGCCATGTGCGCCGGTCCGGAATCGTTCGACACCACCAGGTCCATCTGCGCCAGCGTGCCGCCCAGCGCGGCAAAATCGAGCCTGCCGGACAGGTCTTCCGCGGCCCCGCCGGCGGCGGCGGCGATCCGACCGCAGACTTCCCGGTCCTCCTGTCCGCCGAACAGGTACACCGACGCCCCGCGCGTGCGCGCCAGCCGCCGCGCCACGTCCGCAAAACAGGATTCGGGCCACGTCTTGTTGGGCCGGCGCGACATCGGCACGATGCCCACCCGCGGCCGGGGCAGAGCCGCCTGCCGCGGCGGAAAGCGCACCGGGAAGACGGGCGCCATGCGTTGCAGCTTCAGCGCGTCAACTACGTCCAGGCACTGCTCCACGACGTGGCGGCCCTCGCGCCGCCGCCCCGCCAGGCGGGGATACAGGAAGCGCGTTCCCTCGCGCGCGAAGGAGGGTCCGATCCGCAGGCGGCCGCGCGCCATCAAGGCGATCATCGCGCTTTTCAGCAGTCCGTGCAGGTCGATCACGTAGTCGTATTCCGCGGCGCGCAGGTCCGCGAGGAACGGGCGCAGATTCGACCAGAAGGCGCGGCGGCGGAAAGGGATCACCCGGGCGACGTCGGTGAAGCACTCGCGCAGCAGCCCCGCGTAGGTATCCGCGACGACCCAGTGGATCTCCGCGCCGAGTCCTTCTTTAAGATTGTGCACCGCGGGCAGCGCATGAAACAGGTCTCCCAGCGAGCTCAACTTGACGATCAGCACCTTCACTCGGCCGCCCTCCCTGGCCCGCGCACTCACGCCTGCCCGCCGCCGCCCAGCGCTCCGCGGATCGCCGCCGCCAGCCGCGGCCCGACGCCGTCAACTTCGCGGATCTCCGCCTCGCCGGCGGCGGCGATCCGCCGCACCGACCCGAAACGCGCCAGCAGGCGCTCCTTGATCCGCGGCCCGACCCCCGGTATCTCGTCCAGCGCCGATTCCCGGATACGGCGGCCGCGCAGGTCGTGGTGGTAAGCCACGGCGAAGCGGTGGGCCTCGTCCCGCAGCCGCTGCAGCACGTGCAGCGCAGCCGAGTCCTTCGGCAGCCTCAGCGGCGGTTTGCCGGCCTCCCGGTACAACTCCTCGCGGCGCTTGGCCAGCCCGGCCACCGGCACGGCGCCCGCGCCGACTGCCGCCAGGGCCGCGCGCGCGGCCTGCACCTGCGTCCGGCCGCCGTCGACCAGCACCAGGTCCGGCGCCGCGCCGCCTTCGACGGCCAGGCGCGCAAAACGGCGTCGCACGACTTCGGCCATCATAGCCGGGTCGTCGCTGCCGCGCACGGTTTTGATGCGGAAGCGGCGGTAACGGTTGCGGTGCGGCATGCCGTCCACGCAACAGACCATGCCGGCCACCGCGAAGGCGCCGGCGATGTTGGAGACGTCGAATGCCTCGATTACGCGCGGCGGCCCGGCGAGCCCGAGGGACGCCTGCAGCGCCCGCACGCCGGCCAGGGCTTCCTCCTTCCTCATGTCCGGGCTCTTTTCGGAAACGCCCTGGCGCCGCAGCGCCGCGCGCAGGTACAGCAGCGTGTCCCGCAGCGCCGCCGCGCGCTCGAAATCCATGGCCGCCGAGGCCTCCCGCATGGCCGCCGCCACGGCATCGGTCACGGCCGGCCGCCGGCCGCGCAGGAACGCGCACGCCTCGTCGAAGCGGCGGCGGTATTCCTCTTCCGTCACGCGCGCGACGCATGGCGCGGAGCAGTAGCGGATGATGTCGTTCAGGCAGCGCCGGTAGGTCTCCGCGTCGGGCGCGCGGGGCGCGCACTCGCGCAGGCCGAACGTCTTCGCGGCGAAGTCCAGCGTCGCCCGCGCCGCCGCGGCCGAGGCGTAGGGGCCGAAGTACAGGCGCCCGTCTTCGCGGCGGATCCGGCTGAAGGCGAAACGCGGCAGCGGCTCGCGCGGATCGGCCGCAAGCAGGAGAAAACGCTTGTCGTCGGTGAAGCTGACGTTGAAACGGGGACGGTATTCCTTGAGCAGGCGCCCCTCGACGAGGATCGCCTCGGTCTCGCTGCGCGTCACCACGTGGTCGATGTCGTCCACGCTGTTGACCAGGCTGCGCAGCCTGGGCGACCCGCGCCGCAGCGCCGCCTGGCGGAAATAGGAGCGCACGCGCTTGCGCAGGGACACGGCCTTGCCCACGTAGATAATGCGGCCGCGGCCGTCGCGCATGAGATAGCAGCCGGGAGCGTCCGGCAGCTCGTCGAGCCTGGCGCGAACTTTGTCCGGAATACGCACGGCGGCGGACGCCCGCTGTCATTCGACCGACATCGTCACGTAGTGCGCGTAGCGCTCGCCGACGATGCGCAGCAGGATGCGCCCGTCCCGCTTGGTCTTGTTGACCGCGTCCACGAACTCTTCGACCGACTTCACGTCGCGCTGGCCCACGCTGGTCACCAGGTGGCCCGGCCGGATACCGAGTTGCGCGGCCTGCCCGCCGTTCTCCACCTGCGCGACGATCACGCCATCCCCCTTCTTGTAGCCGAACCGTTCCGCCATTTCGTCGGTCAGGTTCTCCAGGCGCATGCCCAGCGCCTCGAAAACGGCATCCGCGCCTTCCACGCCGGCGGCTTCCTCGCCCAGGGCGGCGGTCGTCACTTCCACGGTCCGCGCCTTGCCGTCCCGGAACACGCTCAGCTTGAAGGCCGTGCCCGGCGGATTGGAGGCCACCGTGTTGCGGAAGGCGCCCACGCTTTCGACCGGCTTGCCGTCAAGCTCCACGATGACGTCGCCGTGCTTCAGGCCCGCCTTCTCGGCGGGGCTGTTTTCCATGACCTGCTGGATCAGGATGCCGCGCGGTTCGTCGAGCCCGAACTGCCTGGCCAGATCCGTGGTCATTTCCCCGATCACGATCCCGATCTGGCCGCGCACGACCTTGCCCGACTTGACGAGCTGGTCCTTGATGGACACGGCCATGTTGATGGGAATGGCAAAGCCGATGCCCATGTAGCCGCCGCTGCGCGTGACGATGAAGGTGTTCATGCCGATCACCTTGCCCTCGATGTTCAGCAGCGGGCCGCCGGAATTGCCGGGGTTGATGGCGGCATCGGTCTGGATGAAATCCTCGTACTCCGCCATGCCGATGTTGCTGCGCCCCTTGGCGCTGACCACGCCGACGGTGACGGTCTCGGTCAGGCCGAAGGGATTGCCCACGGCGACGACCCACTCGCCGATCTCCAGCTCCTCGGAGTTGCCCGGCTCCAGGACCGGCAGGTTCTTGCCTTCGATCTTGACCACGGCCACGTCGGTCTTGGGGTCCGCGCCGATCAGCCTGGCCTCGAAGCTGCGGCCGTCGCGCAGCTTCACGGTGATCTTGTCGGCGTCGCCCACGATGTGGTTGTTGGTCAGGATGTAGCCGTCCTTCGTGATGATGAAGCCCGAGCCCTGGCCCCGCTGGCGGAACTGGCGCGGCACGGACGGCGCGCCGAAGAACTGGCGGAAGAATTCGTCGCCGAAGAAGTCGTAGGGGCTGTCCGGCCGGCCGTAGCCCTGCGCCTGGACCGTCTGTTCCACTTCGACGAAGACCACGGCCGGGATCGCCTTGCGCGCCACTTCGGCGAAGGCTTTGCCCGTGCGCTTGAGCAGGGCGACGTCCTCCTGGGCGACGGGTTCCTTGCCCTGCGCGGCGGCGCCGAACGCGAGCGCCGCGGCGATCCCCACGGCCAACGCGGCTGTGCTGAAGTGCCTGTTCATGCCATCTCCTTTCCCTGTTACTATAGCGGGTTCCAGCGAGGCATTTCAAGTTTCCGCTGATCTCTCCCGGACAGGCCGCGCCAGCGCAGATTCATAGTCCGCGCTAGAACGTGTGCACGAGCAGTCCCGAGCGCGGCTTGGGATCGAACCATGTGCTCTTGGGAGGCATCAGGCGGCCCGCGTCCGCCACGGCCATCATCTGCTCTAGGGCCACGGGGAACATGGAAAAGGCCACCGCCGCCCGGCCCGCGTCCACTTCGCGCGCGAGCGCCTCCGGGCCGCGGCTGCCGCCCACGAAAGCGATGCGCGCGTCGCGGGTGGGATCGCCAATGCCCAGCACGGGGCCCAGCAGGCGTTCCTGCAGAACGCTCACGTCCAGCGCGGCAACCGGATCGCCGGCGGCGGACGGTTCCCACGCCAGGCCGTGCCACGCGCCTTGCAGGTACATCGATATGCGGGCCGGCCCCGGCGGCCGCGGCCCGGCCCCGGCGCTCAGCGCAAACCGCTCGCCGACGGCGGCCGTGAACGCGGCGGGCAAAAGACCGTTGAGGTCCGCGACGCAGCGGTTGTAAGGCAGGATGCGCAGCTGCCCCGCCGGGTACAGGATGCCCAGGAACCAGTCGCTCTCGTCCCGCGGCGACCCCGCGCCGCGCCGGCGCGCGCATTCCGCCTGCACGTCCGCCGCGGCCGCCGCCCGGTGATGGCCGTCCGCGATGTACGCGGCGGGCACGGCGTCCAGCGCCTCAACCAGCGTCCCGGGCGGAGACACGCGCCACACCGTGTGTCCCACGCCGTCCGCCGCCACGAAATCGAAAAGCGGCGCGCCTGCCGCGGCCTCCGCCACGATCGCGTTCACGGCCGGACTGTCGCCGCAGGTAAGGAACACCGGACCCGTGTGGGCGCGCGCGGCCAGCATGAGGCGCGCGCGGTCAACCTGCTTGTCCGGCCGCGTCAGCTCGTGCCTGCGGATGACGCCGCGCAGGTAATCGTCAACGGCGAAGCAGGCGACCACGCCGGTCTGACTGTGCCCGCCGGCGCGCTGCCGGTACAGGTAGACCGACGGCCCTTCTTCGCGCACCAGCACGCCTTCGCGCTCCAGCGCCCGCAGCCGCTCCGCGCCCGCCGCGTAGACCTCCGCCGACGCGGGATCGCTTGACGGCAGGTTGATCTCGGGCCGCACGACGCGCATGAAACTGCGGGGGTTGCCCGCGGCCTCGGCCGCGGCCTCGGCCGTGTCCACCGTGTCGTACGGCACGCAGGCTACGGACGCGGCCGCGTCCGGCCGGGGCCGCAACGCTCTGAAGGCCTTGACGCGCATTCTCCGGGTCCTTTCCGCCGCCGAAAACCAACCTAATTACACCCGGACCGCCCGCCTGTCAACGCGCCCGCCGCTTCCGCGCTCGACACCGTCTCTCCCCAGGCGCTACCCTTGCCGCGCCCGTGAGCTGCACCCGACAGGATCTGATCGCCTTCCGCCCCGGCCACGCCTACTTCGTCGCGGTCGACTCGGACGGCTGCGTCTTCGACACGATGGAGCTCAAACAGCGCCGCTGCTTCCACCCGCTGATCGTGTCCCACTGGCGCCTCGAGGCCGTGGCCGACGCGGTGCGGGAAACCGCGGCGTTCGTGGGTCTCTATTCCCGGACCCGCGGATCGAACCGGTTCCCGGCCCTGCTGCGCGTGTTCGACCTGCTGCGCCGCCGCCCCGACGCGCGCGCCGCGGGCGTGCCCGTGCCCGACCTGCCCGCGCTGCGCCGCTTCGTTCAAAGCGGCGCAGCGCTGGGCGAGCCGGCCCTCGAACGCGCCGCCGCGGAAACGGGCGACCCGGAGCTGGCCGACGTGCTGGCGTGGAGCCGCGCGGTCAACGCCTGCATCGCCGCGGAAGCCGGCGGCGTGCGGGTGTTTCCCGGAGCCGCCGAGGGCCTGCGCCTGATGCGCCGACGTGCCGACGTGCTGTGCGTCTCCCAGACGCCCGCGGCGGCCCTGGAGCGGGAATGGGCCCAGCACGGGCTCGCCGACTGTGCGGCCCTGATCGCCGGGCAGGAACTGGGCACGAAGGCCGAACATATCGCCGCCGCCGCCGCCGGCAAGTACCGGGCCGGCCGCATGCTCGTGGTGGGCGACGCGCCGGGCGACCGCGAGGCCGCGCGCCGCACCGGCGCGCTGTTCTATCCGATCAACCCCGGCCGCGAGGAGACTTCCTGGCGCCGCCTGCGCGACGAGGACTGGACGCGGTTCCTCGCCGGCGAATACGCCGGACCGCCGGAAGCCGCGCGCATCGCCGAATTCGACGCGCTGCTCCCGGAAACGCCGCCCTGGGAAAAGAAGTGACATCCGGCGTCCGACATTCGACACTCGTCGCGGCATGAAGGGCCGCATCCAGGTCTATACCGGCGACGGCAAAGGCAAGACCTCCGCCGCGCTGGGGCTGATCGTGCGCGCGGCCGGCGCGGGGCTGCGGGTCTACCTCGGCCAGTTCTGCAAACGCGGCGACTCCCCCGAGATCCGGGTGCTGCGCGAGCGCTTTCCCGAGGCGACCGCGGCAGCCTTCGGCTGCGGCGGATTCATCCGCAACGCGCCGTCCGAGGCGGACATCCGCGCCGCGCGCGCGGGGCTGGCCGCGCTGCGCGCGGCCCTCACCGGCGGCGCGTACGACGTGGTCATCGCCGACGAGGCCGGACCGGCGGTCAAGGCCGGCGTGATCGCGGAGTCCGACCTCGCCGACCTCGCCGCCTGCCGGCCCGACGCCGTGGAACTGGTGTTCACCGGCCGCGACATGCCCGCCTCCATCATCGCGCGGGCCGATCTGGTCACCGAGATGAAGGCCGTCCGCCACTACTTCGACCGCGGCGTGCCCGCCCGCCCCGGCATCGAGCGATGACCGCGGGTTGACTTTCTTCCCTTGCTTGCGGTATGGTCGCGTCGGCAACCGACGTTCGGTATGCTCAAGACGTAACCGGCAAGAGGAAGGACGGCAGACATGAAGAAATGGAAATGCGGCGTCTGCGGCTTCATCCATGACGGCGATAACGCTCCGGAAAAATGCCCGAAGTGCGGCGCGCCGAAAGAGAAATTCGTCCTGCTGGACGAGGCGGCGGCGAAACTCGTGGAACGCTCGCGCCACACCAACACGCTGCACACGCGGGCCATCACCCTGGCGCGCGACCTGGAAGCCGTCTGCAAGGAGGGCATCAAGGACAACCTGGACCCCGCCTGCGTGGACGTGTTCAACAAATCGCTGGCCCACGCCTACGAGATGATGAAGCTTTCCATGACGGAAATCCAGGGGCACATGAACAAAGGCAAGTGGGGTTGATGCCGGCGACCCCGGCGTCCCGCGGGAAGAACGTCGCTCGCGTTCATGAACAAGCCAGGCTAAGATGACATGAAACAAGCGTCTTGATTACCGGGCATTCCCGCGCAGGCAGTCCGGGTCCGGGTCGGTTTCCGACCGCCACGCGGGTTTTCTCGACAGTCGCGTTGGAGAATGTTCCGTCCGTGCCGGCCCCCGATGCGCTGATAATCGCCGGAGACGACCCCCAGGAGGTGCTGGGATCGCGGGAACGCGATACGGCGCGGCTGCGCGTGGACGGCACGGCCGCCGCGCTGCCTTTTCTGGACGCCTACTTTCGCGCGGGGCGGGACGCGGCCGCCGCGCGGGCGCTGCTCCGCGGCGAAAGCGCGCCGTTCCTTTCGCTGAACGGCGCCTACCTGTGCCAGTTTCTCGAGGCCCGCGGCTTCACGGCGGCGCTGGCGCCGGACCGCGCGCCGAACGGGGAGGCCCTGCGGGCCGCGCTCGCCGCCGGGCCGCGCGCGGTTGTGATCTCCACCACCTTCCTGCCCTTCGCCGCGCAGATCGACGCGCTGGCCGCGTTCGCCAAGCGGCATGCGCCCGGCGCCGCGGTGATCGCGGGCGGCATCCAGGTCTGGAAGTCGTACCGCCACGACCGCCTGCTCGCCCCCGGAAGCATAGGTTCCGAGCTGCGCGGCGCCGTCAGCGAACACAGCTACCTGATGGACGCGCATCTCGCTTCGCCGGTCGACCTGTTCATCGTCAGCAACAGCGGCGAAGAAACGCTGGCCCGCGTCCTGGCCTGCCTGCGGGACGGCGGCGACGCCCGTCGCCTGGACAACGTGGCCTGGATCGCCGGCGGAAAATGGCGCGTGAACCCCGTCGCGCCCGAGCCGTTTCACGAGGTGCGCGTCGACTGGACGCGCTTCCTGGGGCGACCCACGTCCGCCTTCGTGCCCGTGCAGGCCGGCCTGGGCTGCGGTTTCCGCTGCGCGTTCTGCGATTTCGCCGGCCTGCGGCCCGTGCGTACGAGGTCCCTCGCCTCGCTCCTTGAGGAGATCCGCACCATTCCGCCGTGCGACGGCGTGCGCCGCGTCTATTTCACCGACGACAATCTCTTCCCCACCCGCCGCCGCGCCGTGGAGCTGTGCCGCGCCCTTATTGCGTCCGGTCTCGGCGTGCGCTGGCGCGGCCTGGCGCGCGTGGCCGTCGTGGACGACGAAACGGCCGATCTGATGGCGCGTTCCGGCTGTCTCGAGGTGCTGCTCGGCGTCGAGTCGGGGGATCCGGGCATGCTGCGGCGCATGAACAAGCGTGTCTCGCCGGAGCAAATCCTCTCCGGGATCGCCTGCCTTGGGCGGCGCGGCATCAGCACGAAGAGCACCTTCATCGTCGGCTTTCCGGGCGAAACCGAGGACACGATCCGCAACACGATCGCCCTGCTCAACGCCTATCCCGCCGACGCGCCGGCGCTGCACCGCTACATGTTCTTCCTGTTCGCGGTGCTGCCGCTCTCCGCGGCGGCCGGGCCGGAAGCGCGGCGGCGCTACGGGCTCACGGGCTACGGCTACGACTGGAAACACGCCACCATGGATGCCCCGACCGCCGCGCGCTGGATCGCGTCCATGCCGGACGCGCTCAAGCCCGAGCTGTGCCCGAGCTACGTGGGTGAGGTGCCGGAGCTGCCCGGGCTGGACGTGGAGACGCTCAAGCGCGTCGTGGTGCTGCGCAACCGCCTGGCCGGGCTGCATCGCGGCCGCGCGACGGCGGGGGCGAAGGCGGAGGAACTGTGGGACGAGCTGGAACGGTGCTTTGACCGGCGGACGTCGTGAACCGACGGCTTTGCCGGACATCCGGCGGGCCGGCGGCGGCTCCCCCGCCCATCCGTTGCCTCGCGCCCGCGAGGGGCGAGCCGCCTGCCCCGCTCGATCCGGCGCGTCCATGCGTGTCAGAAGAATGCCGAGAACGAAATGCTGTAGAAAAACTTGTCCGCAACGCCGCCCTCCGCTTCCACCGCGGCCCGCAGGCCGCGGTCGACCAGGGTCATGTACTCGAACCCCGGCGTCAGAATCCACTGCGGCCTGACGTGTATCGGTATCAGCGCCGCGCCCACCAGGTCCACCGGCGCGGCATGCCGGTATGCCGGTCCCTGCTCCGTCTTCTCCCGCCGGCCGCGGAAGTCGAAGATTCCGTTCAGATAGCCGGGATCGGCCGCGCCCAGATGAAGGTCCAGGTCCAGGGCCGCGAGATCACGGCAAAGCTCGAAAGAATGGCTCAACGACACCGTGCCGTAGGCGCCGTCGATGCGGTCGATGTCATAGTACAGAATCGCCGTGGGCAGAAGCGGCACGTCGACCGTGTAGCCGAGCATGGCTTCCCATGTGTCCTTCGACTGGCCGCGCGGACCGTCGTGGTATATGTACGCGATCAGCCCGGCCGACAAGATCTGAATGCCCCGCTCCCAGGCGTAGCGGCCCCTGACGTCGATGCGGTTCCGCTCCCACGTGTCATCGTCGGCCACCAGGTCGAGCGTGCCCCACACGTCCAGGTTGAAGTTGCCGGCGGAGAACAAGAGGGCCGGCTGCAGGCAGGGCAAGTCGTTGATGACTTGTCCCCGCCAGACATAAGCGCTGGTGAGACCAACTTCCGCCTCGATGCCCGCGTCCAGGGAAACGCCCCGGGCCGTTGCGGCGCAGACGGAAATGGCGGAAAGCAGCGTCCATACCCGCATTCTCATGGTCATCTCCTCCGTTACCTGCCCTCTGCCCCCTGACTCCCCGGCCGACTCCCCGTATCATCCCCACAGCGCGCGCGGATAGACGCCCGCCTCCACGAGCGCGGCAATCTCCTTGACCACCCGCTCGCGGTCCTTCGGGTTGGTGATACCCATCCAGGCCTCCGGCGTGCGCAGCACCCGGACCGTTGCCTCGCCGGATCGCACCAGCCCGTTCACGACTTCCGGCAGATAGAACTCATCGGCGCTCCGGTCGGCCGACCGGTCGAGGAAACGGACAAACTCCCGCTCAAGATAAGGGAACAGCGACGGCTTGAATGCCCACGCGTTCATGGATACCGGCTCCGCGCCGGTCAGCCCGCGCGCAACCAGCGTTTCCGCGGCCAGGTCGGTCGTCTCGGTCACTTGCGTCAACCGGCCGGCCCCGTCGGTGCGGCAGACGCCGCGGGACACGGCGCCATGGGGCGACAGCGTCCGCGCCAGCACGAAACCCACCATGGCGTAGGCGCACGGATCGGCCTGCGTCTCGCGCAGGAACCCGCCGAGGGCCGCGTAGGCGCGCGGCCCGTAGTAATCGTCGGCGTTGATCACGGCAAAGGAGCCGCTCACCCGGGCGGCCGCGGCAAGCACGGCGTGCCCCGTTCCCCAGGGTTTGCGGCGGTCGGGCGGAACGACCCAGCCGGCGGGAAGATCCGCGACCGATTGGAAGACCGTTTCCATCCGCCCCCCCCGCCGGAGGCGCTGCATCACGACCGATTCGAAGTCCGCCGCAATGTCGTCGCGGATCACAAAAACAAAGCGCCCGAACCCCGCGCGCAGCGCGTCGTAAACGGCATAGTCCAGGAGGAATTCACCCGAGGGACCGACCGGCTCCATCTGTTTCAGGCCGCCGTAACGGCTGCCCATGCCCGCGGCGAGAACAACCAGGGTGTGATCCATGACGCCTTGCAGGCTACGCGCAGCGCGACCGCTTGTCGAGATGGTTTCGCCCCCGCGCGCGCGGCCCGCGGGAAAAGGAGGGGAGGCTCCGGCCGAGCCGAGCCGGAGGTCCGTCCGGTCAACGGCGGACACACGGCGCATCGTCGTCTTTTGTTGTTCTTTCTTGCCCTTATGCCCCCCGGCGCATACGGTTTCGGTCATGGGGTGGCGCGTTGCCGCCCTCGAGGAGCAAGGAGGCATGAATGCGACGACAACCCGAATCTCGACTATGCGGAAGCGGCGCGCGCAGGTAAGAACCGGCTGGAAAGGGAATCGGCATGAGCATGATAAAGGAAACTGAAATGAGACGCGTGTTTGTATTGTGTGCGGCGATCCTCGCCGGCGGGTGCAGCGCCGTCTACAGCCCCGTTCCGCTCGGAGACAAGCCGGTGAACATTGAGGGCGAGCGGGGCGAATGGGAGGGGACGTGGATGCACGCGGACGGCGCGATGACCGTCAAGGTGATGGATGGGCCGAACGGCGTGCTGAAAGTCGGATGGATTGAGGACAAACAGGACGACTTGAAGCATGAGACGGCATCGGTGTTCCTGCGAAACGGCGCGGGCTGGACATTTGCCAGCATCAGGCCGCAAGACGAAACGAACGAAAACCGCTATGTGTGGGCAAGGATCGAGAAGAAGGCAAGACTCGCGATTCTATGGGGGCCGGACGTGAAGAAGTTCAAGGCCCTCGTCCAGGACGGAAGGCTTCCCGGCGAAGTCGACGGCAGCGACGTTGTTCTGGGAAGCCTTACCTCGAACCACCTTGCCCTGATCGCGTCCGAAACGAACGGGGTCCTTTTCTACTGGGACGAGCCCTTTGTTCTGATCAAGTCAGGCAAATAGCGGGCGGCCGATACAAGCCATCCCTGCTCGCCGTTCAACGGCCCCGTGGCCTGCCTGATACTCATTTGAGACGCACGTCACGCACGAAATCCTTCACGCTGAACCGGGCGTCGTCCATGGTGCGCACGCGCCGGCCGTTGATCCGCAGGTTCTCGATGGTGACGTCCCGCACCATGTGCTCCGCGTCCAGGCCGGCAAAGTACAACTCCGGCACGGTCCAGGCGGTCACATCGATGTCCTGGAAACGGATGTCGTCCACGCGTCCGCGGACGGTGTCCTTGCTCCACATCGTGGCGGAGGTCACCAGCACAATCAGCTGCGAAACATGCCGCGCGGTCTCGGCATACACCTGGTCTTTCTCCTTCTGGTAGACCGGTCGCGTCTGGTCGTCGTCGAGTTCCACGCGGATATTCCTGAAAAGCAGGTCGTGGCAGCGCGCGCGATCGCCGTTCTGCACTTCCATGGCGACGTCCAGGCTGTGAATCACGTCGCAGTCGTCGAAGCGCAGGCCGGCGATCTCGTCGGCCACGGTTTCGGCCCCGATTTCCAGCGCCCGCCCCCAGTCGCACCACAGGACGCAGCGCCGCACGCGGATATCGGCCACCGGCGCGCAGCCGCAGGAAGCCCCGGCCCAGCTCTTCAGCCCCTTGAAGACGATGCAGTCGTCGAAGGACCGCACGAAGCTGTCTTCCACGCTGCAGTCCCGGCTGTTGACGAAGTCTATGCCGTCGGCGTTGTAGCGCCACAGGCCCACCAGCTTGACGTTGCGGATCCGCACGTCGCTGCTCAGCACGGGAACGAGCGTCCAGCCGGGAGGGTCGCGCAGCGTAATGCCTTCGATGTCCACGTGGCGGCAGCCGATCGTGTTGATCAGTCCGCGGGTCTCGCCGCGCGCCAGCCTGCCGCCGTCGAGTATGCCGCGGCCGCGAATGGCGATGTTCTCGGCCTTCTCGGCCGCGAACGCCCCGTATACCACGGCTCCGCCCGCGATGTAGACGGTCTGCCCGCCGGTCATGCGGACGATGCCGGGACTGTGAACGCCGGGCCCGAAGTAGAGAACGGAGGGATCGTTCGGGTCCGGCGCGTCCGCTTCCGGCGGATCGGCGAAAAGATGCAGGGCCCGGCGCATGCCGTTGACCTCGACGCTGAGCTGGCCCGGCCGCTCCAGCCTGAACCGCAGGACGTTGCCGTCCGTCGACGGCTTGATTCCCCGGGAAGAGGGCCGCACCCTGGCGTCGCGCATCGGACGCGCGCTGGTCACCGCAACCTCAACCGGCCCGCGCATGTCCCAGGACGCGAAAGCCGCGATCTCGGTCTGCCCGACCGGCCGTTGATAGCCCGGCCAGACCTGGTTGATGGGCTGCGCCGAAACCCGCGCCTGGTGAACGAAGACCGGCCGGCCGTTGACGGTCACGGTGTAGTCGGCGGAAGCCGGCGACTCCGCCGGCGCCGGATGCACAGTTACGGTTTCCGTCGTCATTTCATCTCCCTTCCTGCTTCTTCCGCGATGGCTCGTCGCAGGCCCGGAATCTAGCCGGCGCGCGCCGCAAGGGCAATTGCTAACGCGGCGGCCGCGTATGAAGTGGCGGCCGCGGCATGTCCGGGTTATGCTTGCTTCGCGCGGAAGGGACCGCGAACCGGGTGCGACTGGGGCGCGAGCGATGGATGCGCAACGCATGAGACACCTTGAACGCCGATGGCTGGCGCTCACCGCGGGCGCCGCCGCCAACCTGCCCTGGATCGCCGTGTGGGGACACGCCGCGCTGAATCCGGAACGGCTGCACACCCACGTCCCCGTGCTGTTCATGCTCCTGGCCCTGGGCATCAGCGCCGCGGTCGCGCTGCCCTGCCTGATCGTGTCGGGATTGCTGGTCCGCCGCTGGTTCCTGATCGCCATGCTGTCCTTCGTCAACGTGTACTGGCCCCTGCGCTGGATCGAGCTGCATGCCGCGGGCGGATACGGCTTTCCCGGCCGTCAGGCCGGCCTGACCGTCTATCTGGCCCTGATGTTTGTATCGTCGGCAGCCGCCGGCGCGGTCTACTGGATCGCCGACCGCGCCTTGACCGCGTTCCGGAAGCGGCTGCGGTTGCGGTAGCGCGGCTCGAATCGGTTGCGTCTGCGTCGCCGCACGCGGCGCCGACAACCGGATATTCCACGCAACCGAGAGACGACACACGATTCGCGCCGCGCTGCCGCAACCGCGACCTTTGCCCCCTCCCCATCCTTACGCGCGGAACCATCCTCAAGCAGTGAACACGAACTCCCCGCCCTTCGCGTCGGCGCGCACCTTGCCGCCTTCGACCGCCTCGCCGCCCACGATCCGCCGCGCGATCGGCGTCTCGATCTCCCGCTGAATCAGACGCTTGAGCGGCCGCGCGCCGTACACCGGGTCGTAGCCCCGCTCGGCCAGCAGCCTGCGCGCCGCCGGCGTAACATCCGCCTTCAGCCCGCGCGCGTCCAGTCGCGCGACCAGCTCCGCGAGCTGCAGGTCCACGATGGCCGCGATCTCCTCGCCGGTCAGAGGCTTGAAGAGCACCACGTCGTCCACGCGGTTGAGGAACTCCGGCCGGAATTCCGTGCGCAGTTCGCGCATCACCAGCTCCCGCACGTCGTCGCGGATGTGCCCCTTCGCGTCGATACCCTCCAGCAGGTGCGGCGACCCGATGTTGCTGGTCATGATCACGATCGTGTTCTTGAAGTCCACGGTGCGGCCGTGGGCGTCCGTCAGCCGGCCGTCTTCCAGGATCTGCAGCAGGATGTTGAACACATCGTGGTGCGCTTTCTCGATCTCGTCGAGCAGCACCACGCTGTAGGGCTTGCGGCGGATGGCCTCGGTGAGCTGTCCGCCTTCGTCATAGCCGATGTACCCGGGCGGGGCGCCCACCAGCCGCGACACGGCGTGCTTCTCCATGTATTCGCTCATGTCGATGCGCACCATGTTCTCCTCGCCGTCGAACAGCTCCGCGGCCAGCGCCCGCGCCAGCTCGGTCTTGCCCACGCCCGTCGGCCCCAGGAAGACGAACGACCCGATCGGCCGCCGCGGGTTCTTGATCCCCGCGCGCGCCCGCAGCACCGCGTCGGCCACGGCGCCGACGGCCTCGCCCTGGCCGATCACGCGCCGGTGCAGCGCTTCGTCCAGCTTCATCAGTTTTTCGCGTTCGCCTTCGAGCAGACGCGTCAGCGGAATGCCCGTCCAGCGCGAAACCACCTCCGCGATCTCCTCCTCCGAGACCTCCTCCCGCAGCAGCGTCTTGCCGCCCTGCTTGCCGCTCATGGCCTGCTCAAGCGCCGCCAGCTCCGCCTCGAGCCTGGGGATCACGCCGTGGCGCAGCTCGGCCACCTTGTTCAGGTCGTAGGCCCGTTCCGCTTCCGCGCTGGCGTGGCGCGCCTGCTCCAGCCTGCCGCGGCATTCGCGCACCTTCTCGATGGCCGCCTTCTCCGACTCCCACTGCGCCCGCATGGCGTCGGCCTGCGCCCGGGCGTCCGCCAGTTCCTTGCGCAGCACCTTCAGCCGCTCCCTGCTGGCCTTGTCCTTCTCCTTCTTGAGGGCCGTCTCCTCGATCTCCAGACGCATCACCTTGCGCGTGATCTCGTCGAGTTCCGCCGGCATGGAGTCGATCTCCGTGCGGATGGACGCGCAGGCCTCGTCCATCAGGTCGATGGCCTTGTCGGGCAGGAAACGGTCGCTGATGTAGCGGTCGGACTGCACCGCCGCGGCCACCAGCGCGGCGTCCTGGATGCGGACGCCGTGATGCACTTCGAACCGCTCGCGCAGCCCGCGCAGGATGGAAACCGTGTCCTCCACCGAGGGCGCGTCCACCACAACGGGCTGGAACCGGCGCTCCAGCGCCGCGTCCTTCTCCACGTACTTGCGGTACTCGTCCAGGGTCGTGGCCCCGATGCAGTGCAGCTCGCCGCGCGCCAGCATGGGTTTCAGCATGTTGCCGGCATCGGTGGAGCCCTCGGTCCGGCCCGCGCCGACGATGTTGTGCACCTCGTCAATGAAAAGAATGATGCGCCCCTCCGACTGCTTGATCTCCGTCAGAACCGCCTTGAGGCGCTCTTCGAACTCCCCGCGGTACTTGGCGCCCGCCATGAGCGCCGTCATGTCCAGGGCGAAGATGGTCCTGTCCTTGAGCCCCTCCGGAACGTCGCCCCGCAGGACGCGATGGGCCAAGCCTTCCACGATGGCGGTCTTGCCCGTGCCCGGCTCGCCGATGAGCACGGGATTGTTCTTGGTCTTGCGCGAGAGAATGCGCACGACGCTGCGGATCTCCGTGTCCCGGCCGATCACCGGGTCGAGCTTGCCGCCCCTGGCGAGCGCCACGAGGTCAACGCCGTACTTGGTCAGGGCCTCGTAGCTGCCTTCGGGCGCGTCGCTGGTCACGCGCTGATGTCCGCGCACGCGCCGGAGCTCCTCGAGCACACCGTCGCGGTCCACGCCCAGCTCGGCGAGGATCCGCCCCGCCGGCGTGCCGCGGCCTTCATCCACCACGGCCAGCAGCAGGTGCTCCACGGAAATGTACTCGTCCTTGAGCCGCGCGGCTTCGTCGCCGGCCTTCAACATCAGCCGGTTCAGCCGCTGCGTGACGTAGACCTTGCCTGCCTCGACCGCCCCGCCGCTGACGCGCGGCAGCTTGTCCAACTCCTGCTCCAGGCGCGCCTTCAACGACGCGACGTCCGCGCCCATCTTCTCAAGCAGCCGCGGCACAAGACCGTCCGCCTGCTCAACCATGGCCAGCAACAAGTGCTCGCCATCGACTTCCTGATGGCCGCCGCGCAGGGATCCGGCCTGCGCCGCCTGCAAGGCCTCACGGGCTTTCTGCGTCAACTCACTGACCGTCGCGCTCACTGTTTGTTCCTCCGCATGAAAACGTCTTTGACAGGACAGTCAGCAATAGCCGTGCCATATCAACACGACCGCCTCCGCCATGGTCCTACGTCTTTCAGGCACAGACTGTTGTGCCTGTCAGTCGCATACGCCCCATCCGCCGTATCTCCCTGAATTTGCGCCATACTGTCCCACCTCGGCGCCGACTGTACGGGATTCTCTTCGCCCCCCTGTCGCCCACAAAGCCCTTGAAAAACCCATCCTGATCTCTAAGAATCAGAGCCCCGTTTTCGTAAAGGGATGATAGGACGAAAGGCCGCGGCGGCGCGCCGCATCGACCGGAAGGCCCGGCATACGGATACAGCGAGGACAGGGATGATCACAACCAGCAACCTTCACAAACACTTCGGCCGCATTCACGCCGTGCGCGGCGTGTCCTTCTCCGTGCAGAAGGGCGAGGTCCTGGGTTTCCTGGGGCCCAACGGCGCCGGCAAGACCACAACCATGCGCATGATCACCGGTTTCCTGCCGCCCAGTTCCGGTACGGCCACGGTCTGCGGGCACGACGTGAGCGATGCCCCCGTCGAGGCCAAGCGCGTGATCGGATACCTGCCCGAAAACGCGCCGCTGTACGGCTCGATGACCGTGCGCGACCTGCTCACGTTCGCCGCGGAGATCCGCGGCTTCCGCGGCAAGGCGCGCGCGGCGCGGGTCGATGCCGCGATCGAGAAATGCCGGCTGGGCAGCGTACGCAACCAGTCCGTCGCAACGCTGTCCAAGGGCTATCGCCAGCGCACCTGCTTCGCCCAGGCGGTCCTGCACGACCCGCCCGTGCTGATCATGGACGAGCCTACCGACGGCCTGGATCCCAACCAGAAACACGTCGTGCGCCTGATGATCCGGGAGATGGCCGCCGAGAAGGCCATCATCGTGTCGACCCACATTCTCGAGGAAGTGGACGCCGTATGCACGCGCGCCATCATCATCAGCAACGGGACCGTGGTGGCGAACGGCACGCCGGACGAGCTCAGGGCCCGCAGCGGCAGCGGACGGCTGGACGACGTCTTCAGGAAACTCACGCTCGGCGAGGAGGATGTGACCAATGGATAGCCTGAGAGTCTCAATGGCCGTGTTCAAGAGGGAGTTGCGCTCGTATTTCGAGTCGCCGGTGGCTTATGTGTTCATCGTCGCCTTTCTGCTGCTCACGGGTTTTCTGACCTTCTCCGTGACGCAGTTCTACGAGCGGGGCGTTGCCGACCTTCAGCCTTTCTTCTTCTGGCACCCCTGGGTCTATCTGCTGCTGATCCCGGCGGCCACGATGGGCCTGTGGGCCGAGGAACGGCGGTCGGGCACGATCGAGTTGCTGCTGACCATGCCCGTGACCATGACGCAAGCCATCATGGGCAAGTTCCTGGCGGCCTGGCTGTTCATCACGCTGGCGATCGCGCTCACCCTGCCGGTGGTCTTTACGACGGGCTACCTGGGCGACCCGGACCTGGGCGTGGCGTTTTCGGGCTACCTCGGATCGGCGCTGCTGGCCGGCGCCTGCGTCGCCATCGGCATGCTGGCTTCGTCGACCACGCGCAGCCAGGTCATCGCGTTCGTCGTCTCGCTGATCGTCTGCCTGGTTTTGCTCCTGGCCGGCTGGCCCCCGGTCACCGGTTTCTTCGTGCGCTGGGCGCCGACCTGGCTGGTCGACGCGATAGCGGCGTTCAGCCTCATGCCGCACTTCGAGTCCATGCAGCGCGGCGTGGTCGACCTTGCGGACATCGGCTACTACGTGAGCGTGATCGTATTCATGCTCTTCGCGACCCACCTGGTAATCAACAACCGCAAATCCGCCTGAGGAGCGCGCACCCATGACGACAAAGAAGAAAGGACGCGATACGCTGACCCGGGCCACGACCGGCGCCGCCGGACTGCTCATCCTGCTGGCCATCCTGATCGCCGCCAACGTGGTCCTGCGGAACCTGCGTCTCCGGGCGGACCTCACCGAGCAGAAGCTCTACACCCTCTCCGAGGGAACCCGCAACATCCTGCGCGGGCTTGACCGCGACGTCACGCTCAAGCTGTTCTTCAACAGCAGTTCGCCCGAAGCGCCCGTGGCGCTGAAAAGCTACGCGCGGCAGGTCGAGGATCTTCTCCGGGAATACCGGCTGCGCTCGGGCGGACGGATCACCGTCGAAACCTTCGATCCGAAGCCCGACTCCGACGCCGAGGAATGGGCCCAGCGCTACGGCATTCAGGGCTGGCAGCTCGGCATGCTGAGCGCGCCGCTGATGTTGGGCCTGGTGGCCGTGTCCGGAGGCGCCGAAGCCGTGATCCCGGCGCTCGATCCGCGCCTGGAGACGCTGCTGGAATACCACGTCACGCGTCTGATCTACCGCGTGGCGCACCCCGAGAAACCGGTCGTCGGCGTCATAAGCAGCCTGCCCGTGCTCGGCGCGCGCGGCCCCATGTACCCCATGCCCGGCCAGCCGCCCGGCGGCGCGCCGCCCTGGATCGCCTTCCGCAACCTGCGGGAAGACTACGACCTCCGCGCGATCGATCCCGCCGCCGCGGAAATCGCCCCCGACGTCCAGGCCCTGATCGTTATCCACCCCAAGGACCCCTCGCCCGAGACGCTGTTCGCCATCGATCAGTTCGTCCTGCGCGGCGGACACCTCATGGCGTTTCTCGATCCCGCCAGCCTCGTCGAAACCGAGCTCAGCGGCGTTTCGCCCCTGGCCGGCCGCGGCGCCGGCTCGAACCTGGGCCGCCTGCTGGAAACCTGGGGCGTGGGGTACGACGCCTCGAAGGTGCTTGCCGACCTCCGCGCCGTCTCGCGCGTGCGCGGCCCGCAGAACCGCGTCGAGGAAAGTCCGGTGTGGCTGAGCCTGCGCGCCGCGAACGTGAACGCCGGCGACCTGCTCACCTCTCAGCTCGAGTCGCTGCTGATGCCCTACGCCGGCGTCTTCTCCGACCGCACTTCTTCCGACCTGGAATTCACGCCTCTGATCACCTCCTCCGACAGCATCGGCGTGGTCTCGGCCATGACGGCGCAATTCGGCAGCGAGGCGATCCGGCGCGACTTCAAGCCCGAGCCGACGCCCGCGCACGTGGCCGTGAAGCTCAGCGGGAAGTTCACGACCGCGTTCCCGGACGGCAAGCCCGGGAAGACGGGACCCCCATCGGAGGCCGAAGGCTCCGGCCAGGACGAAGCCGGGACCAGCCCCCCCGCCCTCACGGAAGGCAGGTCCATGGTCATTCTCGTGGGCGACGCGGACATGCTCTACGACCGCTTCTGCGTTCAGCAGATGGACTTCCTCGGCTTCGCGGCCTACCAGCCCATGAACAACAACCTCGATTTCCTGGACAACGCCGTGGAACTGGCTTCCGGCAGCTCGGACCTCATTGCCATCCGCTCGCGGGGCAAGTTCACGCGGCCCTTCGACCGGGTGCTCGCCCTGGAATCCGCCGCGCGCCGGGAGTGGCAGTCCCGCGAGGACGATCTCTCGGACAAGCTGCGCGAGGCGCAGCGCCAGTTGCGCGAGCTGCAGACGGAAAAGGACTCCAGCCAGCGCTTCATCCTGAGCGCGCGCCAGAAGGAAGCCGTCGAGCGCTTCCGCGAAGAGGAGCTCCGCATCAAGCAGGAGCTCAAGGAAGTGCGCAAGAATCTGCGGCGCGATATCGAGCGGCTGGGCGTGGCGGTCAAGGTGATCAATATCGGTCTGATGCCGCTTGCCGTGAGCCTCGCCGGCGTGGGCTACGCCCTGCTGCGCCGCAAGGCAAAATGACCGCACGGCATCCGAGGAGGGCAAACCATGAAGTCCCGAACGCTTGTTATTCTGACCGCGCTGGCCGCCGTGCTGGTCGCGCTGGCCGCGCTGACGTCCCGGGAGCGAAGGGCGGCGGAACCGCGGGAGCTGGGCCGGCCGGTGCTGCCCGGCCTGCAGGTGAACGACGTCACGGCCGTCCGCATCGTCTCGCCCGCGGGCACGTCCGCCGTGGCGCGCGCCGATGAGCTGTGGACGGTGCCCGACCGCTACGGGTACCCGGCCGATTTCACGAAAGTGAAGGAGCTCCTCCTGAAGCTGTCGGAGATGAAGATCGGCCAGACGGTGCGGGCCGACGAGCGGCAGCTCCGCAAGCTGCGCGTGCTGCCGCCCGGCTCGGGCGCCGCCGCGGAAGAAACCGGCACGCTTGTCGAACTGAAGGGGGCGTCGGGCGCCGCGGCGGCGAACCTGCTGGTGGGCGCGCCGCACAGCCGCACGCCGTCCGAACCGGGCGCATACGGCGGCTATCCGGACGGAACCTACGTGTCGCCGGACAACGGACGGCGCGTCTACCTGGTGGCCGATCTGTTCGACGACCTGCCCGGCACACCCCAGGAGTGGATGGACGCGGAGCTGCTCAATGTTCCGGCGAACGATGTCGCGCGCATCACCATAACCGGCCCCGGACGCAAGGACGTCCGGCTCAGCCGGAACGCCGAGAGCAACCAGCTCGCGCTCGACGACCTCGCCGCGAACGAACAGCTCGACTCATCCGGGCTCTACGCCGTGGAATCGGCCCTCAGCTACCTGCGCCTGGAGGACGTGGCCGACCCTTCGCTGGACGCCGCGGCGACAGGCCTCGCCGAGCCGATCGTGTTCAGCCTCGAAACCGCCAAAGGCGAAATCTACACCGTGCGCCTGGGAACCAATGCGCCCGGCGACGCCGATTCCGGTCTCCGCTACGCGCGGATCGCCGTTGCCCCGGGCGAGCCGCCCGCCACGGAAGAAACCCCGGAAGACAAGGCCGCGGAGGACGAAGAAGCCCCGGCGACCGACAAGGGACGGGCCGAGCGCGCCGAACTGGAGAAGAAGGTCGCCGACCTTAACAAACGCCTGGCGGGGTGGACCTATCTGCTCTCGTCCTACAAGGCCGAAGGCCTGGCCAGGACGCGCGAAGAGCTCGCAAAGCCGAAGGAAGAAGAAAAGCAGGAGACGCAGAACGAAGAGGCGGGAGACGCCGCGCAAACGGAAGCCGGCAGCGAGAGCGCGGACGCGGAAGAGACCAGCGCCCCGCGGGAAGACGCGAAAGCCGCGAGCGGAGAGCCGACGACGACGACGGAGTAACGCCGCGCCGCGAGGAAAGCGACGGCGGGCGGCCCGGGAAGCCGCGGCCCCTCCCCGGCGCCGGCGGATCCTGTTCCGGAAGGGACAGCGGCGCCCGGCCGTCCTCGACTGCTTCGCACTGCCCGGGCCGCCAGGGCCGGGGGAAAGCGGCCGCACGGGCGGGAACGCGACCCTCTCAGCCTGTGCCTGCAAGGCCGCCGCCTCTAAGCGCGACGACTTGCGAAACGTTTTCTTGTTTGGGAACCAACGAGAGGAACAGCCATGACCGACATCGCCGGAACCACCAACCTTGTCGCCGACCAGGCCCGCGTCGTGGAGCGCCTGCGGCAGGAAGTCACCAAAGTGCTGGTGGGGCAGGAAAACCTGCTCACGCGCATGCTGATCGCCCTGATCACGGGCGGGCACATCCTGCTGGAAGGCGTGCCGGGACTGGCCAAGACGACCGCCGTCAAGACTCTGGCGCAGGCCCTGGGCCTGAAATTCCAGCGCATCTCCTTCACGCCCGACCTCCTGCCGGCCGACGTCATCGGCACCATGATCTATAACCCCAAGGACGGCGCTTTCAGCCCGCGCCAGGGGCCCGTCTTCACGAACCTGCTGCTGGCCGACGAGATCAACCGCGCGCCGGCCAAGGTGCAGTCCGCCCTGCTGGAAGCCATGCAGGAACACCAGGTCACGATCGGCGACCGCACCTACGCCATCCCCGAGCCCTTCATGGTCATGGCCACGCAGAACCCGATCGAACAGGAAGGCACCTACCCCCTGCCCGAGGCGCAGGTCGACCGCTTCATGCTGAAGTGCATCATACGGTATCCCTCCAAGGACGACGAGCGGCGCATCATGGATCGCTTCGCGCGCCGCGCGGCGATCAGCGTCGACCCGGTGATCGACGCCGACCAGCTCGCCGCCATGCGCGGCGTTCTCGACCAGGTCTACTGCGACGAGAAGGTCGGCGATTACATTCTCGACATCGTGTTTGCCACGCGCAAGCCGTCGCAGTACGGACTGCCCATCGATCACCAGATCGAGTACGGCGCCTCGCCGCGCGCGACGCTGTATCTCAACCTCGCCGCCCGGGCCAACGCCATGCTGCACGGCCGCGCCTACGCCACGCCGCAGGACGTCAAGGAAATCGCCTACGACGTGCTCCGGCACCGCATCATTCTCACCTACGAAGCCGAGGCCGAGGAGGTGGCCAGCGAAGACATTGTCCGCCGCATCCTCGACCAGATACCGGTGCCGTAGCGCGAGAGGAAGTGTTCAGTATTCAGTGTTCAGTATTCAGTGTTCAGTATTCAATGCTCATCAGCAGAACACTGAACACTGAATACTGAATACTGAATACTGAATACTGAATACTCATCACGGACCAAGGCCATGCCCATCGACACAAAGGAACTGATGCGCCAGGTGGGCCGCATACGGATCGTCACCAGCCGCCTGGTCGACGAACACCTCTCCGGCGAATACCACTCCGTCTTCAAGGGCCAGGGCATCGAGTTCGACGAAGTCCGCGAGTACGTGCCCGGCGACGACGTCCGCTCCATCGACTGGAACGTCACCGCGCGCATGGGGCACCCGTTTGTGAAGCGCTTTTGCGAGGAGCGCGAACTGACCGTCATATTCATGGTCGACGTCTCCGGCTCGCAGTGCTTCGGCTCGGGCGCGCGCTCGAAGGCGGAAGTCGCCGCGGAGATCGCCTGCCTGCTGGCGCTTTCCGCCATCAAGAACCAGGACCAGGTGGGGCTTGTTCTGTTCAGCGACCGCATCGAGAAGTCCGTTCCGCCGCGCAAAGGGCGCACCGCCGTCATGCGCCTCGTGCGGGAAGTCCTGGCCGCCGAGGAAACCCGGCACGGCACCGACATCGCCGCGGCGTTCCGCTTCCTGAACAACGTGCAGAAGAAGCGCGCCGTGGTTTTCCTGATCTCCGATTTCATCGCCTCCGGCTACGAGCGCGAACTGCGCGTGGCCTGCCGCAAGCACGACGTCATCGCCTGCCCGATCTCGGACCCGCGCGAACTGGAGCTGCCTGACGCCGGCTTGATCGAGATCCAGGATCCCGAAAGCGGCGCGCTGCTGCTGGCCGACACCGGCTCGCCGCGCGTCCGCGCCGCCTTCCGCCGTCGCGCGGCAGAAGAGCAGCGGCGGCTGGTGGATATGTTGAAGCGTTTGAGGATAGACTCCATCCCGGTCTCCACGGCGCGGCCGTTCGTTGACGACGTGCGACGGCTCTTCCGCCGCCGCCAGGTCCGCGCAAGGCGTGGTTGAGGGCGATCCGCATGACCGTGCGACCGTCAGGTGCACAAGGGCTTTCCGGAAGCGCAAGGAAAGGCGAGGCTCCGACCCTGCCCGTCCGTGCGCCCGTCGCGGGTGGGGCGCGCGCGCCGCACGCGCCTCTCTTCCTTGCCCCGGCATTCTGCCTCGCGCTGTTTCTCCCCGCCTGTCGCAACGGAACACCGCCCAAGGGCGCCGCCCCCGGCATTCTTACCCGCGAGGCCGGACGCGGGCCCGTGCGCGCCGTGGTCGCCGCCGCGCCTTCCCCGTTCCGCTACGAGTCCGATGTCCTCCTGACCCTGACCGTCAGCGCGCCGGCCGGCGTGGACGTCGTTCTGCCGCCGCTCGAAGACCGCCTGCAGGGCTTCGCGCTGAACGGATCGTTCAGCGACGAGCCGCGCGCGGCGCCGGACGGCGCCGTCAGCCGCGCCCATCACTTCCGGCTGACGCCCGTGGTTGCGCCGCGCCATCGCGTGGCGCCTATTCCCGTGACCTACACCGACCGCCGCACCGCCCCGCCCGCGACAGGCTGGTTCCCGACGCCGCCCCTGACGCTGGAGGCGGCCCCGGCCGCGCCGGGCGCGCCGGGCGCGGATATTGCCGGCGATCTGCGTCCCGTGCGCATCGCCCCTTCGCCGCGCGCTTTCCTGCTGCCGGCGGTGGTCGCCGCCGCGGCCGCGGCCGCGCTCGCCGGCGCCTTCCTGCTCGCGCGCCGGCTGCGCCGAAGCGCCGCCCTGCGCCGGCTCTCGCCGCGCGAGCGCGCGCTGCGCGAGCTCGACGCGCTGCTGGCCCGCGACCTCGTGGCCGCCGGCCGGATCAAGGACTTCTACGTGGAGCTCACCATGGTCGTCCGCCGCTACATCGAACGCGCCCACGGCATCCGGGCCCCCGAACAGACCACCGAGGAGTTCCTGGCGGCGGCGGCCGGCAACGCCCGCTTTGCGGCGCGCGTCGTAGCGACGCTGCGCGAATTCCTGCAGGCCGCGGACCTGGTCAAGTTCGCCGCCTACCGGCCCGGGCGCCCCGCCGTCGACAGCGCCGTTTCCACGGCCCGGGCCTACATCGAAACCGACGCGGCGGCGGCGAACGGGCCGCGGGCCGCCGACAACCGACCACCGACAACCGACAACCGATAAACCTATGTTCCGTTTCGCCAATCCTGTCTTCTTTGCGCTGTTCGCGCCCCTGGCGCTGGCGGCATGGTTTGTGTTCCGCAGGCGGCGCAGCTCCGGACTGCTCTTCGCGCCCGTCCATCGCCTCGCCGGCGCCGGCGGCACCTGGCGCGCGCGCGCCGCCGCCGTTCTTCCCGCATGCTTCCTGGCGGGCCTGGCCCTGGCCGTCATCGCCCTGGCGCGGCCGCAGACGCTCCTCTCGCGTTCCCCGCGCACCGCCGACGCCATTGCGGTTGAGATGGTGGTCGACGTCTCCGGCTCGATGGAGGCGCTGGACATGTCCGACGGCGCCGGCGGCGGCGGGCGCTTCCGCACCCGGCTGGACGCGGTCAAGGAGACGTTCGCCGAGTTCGTGCGGGCGCGGCCCGACGATCTGATCGGCCTGGTGACGTTCGGCGGCTTCGCCGCCACCCGCGCGCCTCTGACCGCGGACCACGAGGCCCTGCTGCACGTGCTGGAAGGCGTCGAGATACCGTCACGACAGTACGACGACGCGCGGCGGATCCTGAACCAGGAAGAGCTCCTCACCGCCGTCGGCGACGCGCTGGCCACGGCCTGCGCCCGGCTCGAACACGCCGCAACCGCGTCCAGGATCATCGTGCTGCTCAGCGACGGCGAGTCGAACACGGGCCTGATCGAGCCCGCCGCCGCCGTGCGCATGGCCGAGAAGATGGGGGTGCGCGTATACACCATCGGCGTGGGCACCACCGGCCAGGCGCCGTTCCTGGGCCGCGACGCCTTCGGACGCCAGGTCGTGTACCGCGCTTTCGTCACGCTGGACGAGGAGCTGCTGCGCGACGTCGCGAAGAAGACGGGCGGCCGCTACTTCAACGTCCGCGATCCGAACGGCCTGCAAACCGCGCTGGGCGAGATCGACCGCCTGGAAAAAACGCGGATCGAGCGCGAGCTGTACGAGCGCTACAACGAGCTGTTTCCGCGTTTCCTCGTTCCGGCCGCGGCTCTGGCGGCTCTCGGCGCCGCGTTGAACGTCGGCGTGGCAAGGAGAATCGTGTGAACCTGCAGTTCGCCAACCCGACGGCGCTGTTGCTGCTGTGGATCGTGCCGCTGGCCGCCGCCGCGTGGATGTGGTCCGCGCGCCGGCGCGAGACGCGCCTGGCGCGCCTGGTCTCGGCCCGCATGCAGCGCAAGCTGCGGCCGCCGTCCGCCGCCGCCCGCGCGGCCTGGCAGACCGCCCTGACGGCCATGGGCCTGGTGCTGGCGCTGGCGGCCGCGGCCCGGCCGCGCTGGGGCGCGCGCGAGGAAACCGTGTATGCCCGCGGCCGCAGCCTGATCATCGCCGTGGACGTGTCGCGGTCCATGCTCGCGGCCGACGTGCATCCCAGCCGCCTGGAACGGGCCAAGGCCGACGTTCTGGACCTGGTCAGGGAGCTGCGCGGCGACCGCGCCGGCCTGATCGCCTTCCGCCACAAGGCCGCGCTGCTGTGCCCGCTGACGACGGACTACGCCTTCCTCGCCCAGGCGGTTGACGCCATGGACATCGACTCCGCCCCGCGCGGGGCGACGGACATTGCCGACGCCATCCTCAAGGCCCTCGACGCCTTCAGGGAGGAGGAGGGTTCGCATCGGGCAGTCGTGCTCATTTCCGACGGGGAGGACCTCACCGGCAGGGCGCTTTCCGCGGCGGAAGAGGCCGGCCGGCGGGGCGTTCCCATCTTCACCGTGGGGCTGGGCAACCGCGAGGGGACGCACATTCCCGACGAGCAGGGGCGGTTCGTGACGTACCAGGGGGCGAACGTCGTTACGCGGCTCCAGCACGAGACCCTGCACGCCATCGCCACGGCCACGGGCGGCGCCTATGTGCCCGTGGAAACCGCCGGCATGACCACCGTGACCCTGGGCACGCTATACAGCGAACACCTCCGCCGGATCTCGGCGCAGGAATCGCGGGAACGGCGGGAACTCACCCACGTGGAGCGCTACCAGCTGTTCCTGCTGCCCGCCGTGCTGGCTCTGCTCGGAGCGGCCTTCCTGAGCCGCGGCCGGCTCATGCGGTCGGCGGCGCCGCCGGCCGCGCCGTCGGCCTTGAAGGATCTCAACCCGCCACCGACGGCGCTGCGCGATATCAGCGGCGGCCAGGGCGCCCGGCCCGCGATTCCGGAACGCGCCCCGGCCCCGACCGAAGGGCGGGGCCACCCCTCCCGGGAGGGGACCGTCCGGTCCACTTCCTCTCTCCTGCCCCCTCCCCGGAGGGGCGCCGCCGCACCAGCGGCAGCGGGGTGGGTTCTCGCGTCCGCCTTGACCCTCGCCTTCCACGTCCGGGCGGAGACCAACGCCCCGCCCCCGTCCGTTCCGGCGGGACGCGAGGGCGGGCGCGCGGCCCAGGCCCTGTTCGACGCGGGCGACTATCCCGCGGCCGCCGCGGCCTACGAGCAGGCCGCCCGGGACGCCGGCGCTGAATTGCGGCGCGATCTGCGCTACAACGCGGCCGTGGCGTTGTACGAGGCGGGCAGGTTCGACGAGGCCGCCGCCAGACTCAGGGACCTGGCCGCTTCG
Organism: Lentisphaerota bacterium; assembly: GCA_016873635.1. Classification (GTDB taxonomy): domain Bacteria; phylum Verrucomicrobiota; class Kiritimatiellia; order UBA8416; family VGWJ01; genus VGWJ01. Next base: position 43,791 of record VGWJ01000011.1, read on the forward strand.
GACGACGCGGCCGGAACCTGCTCGGCGCTGGGAACGGCGCTGTATCGATCCGCGGAGCACAGCGCCACGAACGCGGCCGCGCGCGCCGCTCTCCTGCGCGAGGCCGGCGAAGCCTTCCGCCGCGCCGCGCGCGCCGCGCGCGACCCGGCCGGCCCCCGCCGCGATCTGGACGTGGTGCTCGACCGCTATCCGCGGGCCGACGAAGAGGCCAGGATCGAGCGACTCATGGAGCAGCACGGCCGGAAGCCCGCCCACGAGATCGCCGGCGACATGCTCGCCGGCCAGCGCGACGTGCTCGCCGCCTTGCGCGCCGCCGCCACAAACGACAGCCCCTCCCGCGTCGGACAGATGGAGCGCGCCGCCGAGCGACAGGCCGCCGCGGCCGACCTGTGGATCCCGCTGAAGAGCAAGCTGCTCGCGGAAAACCGGGACCCCGACAAGCAGGCGGTGCTGGCCGACGTTATCGAGAGCACGCGCGACCAGATGCTCGCCGCCGCCGATGTCCTGCGCGACCTGGACGACGCGCGCGCCGCGGCCGCGGCCGACGCCTCGGGCCGCCGCGTGTACGAGTTCTGGAAGAGCGTCGCGCCCTACGCGCCCCTGCTGGATGAGGATCTCTGGCGGCAGACCAACACGCTCGCGGCCGTGGACGCCGAACCCGTCAACGGTCAGGCCCTCCGGGAAGCGCAGTCCGACCAGGCGGAAGCCCGCGAGCTGACGCGCCTCTTCGGCGAGCGCTTCGCCGCCGCCGTCCCCGAGGGCGGCGAGCCGGACGGCGACGGGACCAACGCCGCGCCGCGCATTACCGCCGAGACAAGGCAGAAAATACTCAACCTGGCCGAGCAGGCGGCCGCGGCGCAGGAAACGGCCGCCGCGGCTCTGGAGCGCTCCGCGATCGCCGACGCCCGGCCGGAACAGCGCCGCGCCGCCGTGATTCTGCAGGAAATCCGCGACCTGCTGCCCAAGGACCGCGGGCAGGCCCAGCAGGAACAACCGCAGCAGGATCAATCGGACAAGTCGGACAAGTCGGACCAGCCCGACCTCCAGCCGCAGGAGCAGCCGGCCGAACAGCCGCGGGAGCAGCCCGCGGAGAAGCCCGGACAACCCGAACCCAAGCCGGGCGAACTCTCCCGGAAAGAGCTGGAACGTTTGCTGGAAAAGGCCTTGCGGCGCGAGAAAGAACACGAAGACGAGCTGCGCCAACGCATCCGCCGGATTCCGATGTCGCCGTCGGAAAGGGATTGGTAGTTGTGGAGCAATCGGAACGATTCGGCTCCGGGCTCAGGCACGGACGTTCGCCATGCACAGGCACCGGGCAAGCAATACGTTGACGGATCAGCGACCATGCGTGGTCCGGTCGCAGTCGGTCACCCGGGGAGCGGACCGGCTCAAGCCCATGCTCGTCGGCGTCTTCATTTCCGCTTTCATCCTCCTGTCCGCCGCCGGCGCCGCCGCCGACCTCTCGCTCGAGGTTTCCGCCGACCGCAATCGCATCTACCTCGGCGAAGCGGTGATCCTCACGGTCAGCGTTAACGGCGACATAAACCCCCCCGAACCGGATCTTTCAGGCATCCAGGGCGCCGCGGTGCGCCCGCTCGGCAGCCAGGCCCACAGCTTCACCAGCGCAAGCTTCGCCAACGGGCGCTTGCAGCGAACCAGCGTGGTCGGACGCAAGTTCACCTACGCCGTCGCCCCGGCTGCCGCCGGGCGGTTCACGGCGGGACCCGTCGTTCTGGAGACCGACGGCCGTACGCTGCGCGAGGAAGGGCCGGTTGTCGAAGTGGTGGGCGTGGCGGCGCAGAACGACGTCCTCGTCTCCGTGCGCGCTTCGCGCGAAACCGTGCTCGTGGATGAGCCGTTCGACATCGTTCTCGCCGTGGCCGTCCGGCAGCTGCCCGGCGAATACGCGCCGCGCGAGCCGCTGGACGGCGCCGCCCCGCCGGCCCTGAACGTCCCTTACCTGGCACAGACGCCCGACGGCCTGGACGGCCCCGATCTCGAAGCGGTTCTGCGGCGTCTGCACGAGCCGCGCGGCGACCGCCCCGGTTTTTCCATCAACGACATTCCCGCGCGCCAGGATCCCTTCGACCCGGACGGCTTCTTCGGCGGCGGGATGGACGACTTCTTCCGGCCCCGCCCCGCACGGTTCCGCCTGGAACAAAGAGTCGTGGAGAAGGACTCCGGCTCATACGTCGCGTACAGCCTGGCGCTGCGTTACGTGCCCCGAAAGGAAGGCGACTACACTTTCGGGCCGGTCACGTTCAAGGGTCCGATCGTTGCCGCGACCGACCGTGGCGCGCAGCTTGTGCGGCAGGGCTTCTTCGCGGTCGGCCCGGCCTGCACGGTGCGCGTCGTGCCGCCTCCCGAGGAGGGCCGCCCTCCCACTTTCATCGGCGCGGTGGGCGCCGGCATGGCGGCCGAGGCGGCGCTGGACGCGCAGACGTGCAACGTCGGCGATCCCCTCAAGCTCACGCTGCGCGTCTCGGGCGGCGTGAACACGGAAAACGTACGCCCGCCGGTCCTCGCCGCGCAGACCAACCTCACGCGCCTGTTCCGGACTTATGACGGCACCGTGCAGACGGCGTCGCGCGACGGGGCCAAGGAATTCACTTACACGGTCCGGCCCGTCACGCCGGGCACCATCGAGCTGCCGCCCGTCGCGCTTTCCTACTACAATTCCGAGCGCCGCGCCTACGAGACGGTGCTGACAAGACCCGTTCCGCTGCGCGTGAACGAGACGGCGCAGGTGGGCTACGAGATGGTCATAGCCGCGGGCACCAACGGCCCCGGGCGCGAAGCGGCGGCGGCGCCGCGCGTAATGGCTCCGCTTGACGTCAGCCCGGAGGGGGCCGTCCCGGTCGCCCTGGGTCTGCGCGCCTGGCAGCGAACCGTGTGCCTGCTGAGCCCGATCGCGTATTTCCTGGGGCTGGCCTGGCGCGCGCTCCGCGCGCCGCTCGCGGCCTTCCGCGCGCGCCGGCGGCGCGGCGGAGCGCTGGGCGCGGCGCTGGACGCGCTGCGCGAGGCCGGCGCGGCCGGCGGCGACGATCCGCATGCGGCCGCCCGGCTCGTCTGCCGGGCCGTGTCCGGCTACCTCGCGCGCCGCTTCGACGTGCGGGGCGAAGGCATGACGCCGGCCGACGCCGTCGAGCTTCTGCGGCAGCGCGGCGCGCCCGCCGAAATCGTCGCGGAATTCGAGCGCCTACACCGGCGCGGTTTCGAGGCCGCGTACGCGGCGCGCGCGGAAGCTTCCTACGCGGCGCGCGACGAGACCGCGTTGGCCGACCGGACGCTGCGCCGGCTGGATAAAGCGCTCGGCGTCCGCCGCCGGCGCTCCGCGCGCGCAACCGCGGCCCCCGCGCTGCTCGTGCTTGCGCTGCTGACCCGCAACGCCTCCGGCCTCGGCGAAACCGAACGGCGTTTCAGGTGGAACGAAGCCAACGCCGCCCTGGCGGCCGCGGCCACGCCGGAGGAAGCGCTCGCCGCCGCGCGCAAGTACCGCGAACTGGCGGCGGACGGCGTCAGGAACGGGCCGCTCTTCTACAACTGCGGCACGGCCATGCTGCGCGCCCGGCGCTATGACGAAGCCGTCGCCCTGCTGCTGCGGGCGGAACGGTATTGCGGGAGCAACGACGAGATCAAACGCAACATGCTGCTGGCGATTGCGGCGCGCGACGGCAGCGACGACGCCGCGCTGCCCTGGTATCGCGGCCTGCTCTTCTGGCACTACGACCTGGGCATCTCCACGCGCATCGCCATCGCTGTCCTGGCGTTCGCGGCGGTCTGGCCCGCTCTGCTGGCCCGGGCATTCGGGCGGGCGCGCATCGCCGCGCCCCTGCTGACGACGGCCCTGGCGGTCCTCATCGTCTTCGGCAGCAGCGCGCTTGCCACGCTGCACCAGGAGCGCAGCGAGCGCCTGAACCCGGTGGCCGTGGCGGACGAGGCGGAGGCCGCGCCGAAAGCGGGCGCGGGAGCCGGGGAGGAGGTCGCATCGAAGCCATGAATACGCGCGCCTTCTCTTCGTCCGGGGCGGGTCGCTGCGATTCCGGAACCCACCCCGGCCCCGCCCGGTGGGCGGGGGCACCCCTCCCGGGAGGGGAACCCACCCCGCCCCCGCTTCCAGCGGGGGCACCCCTCCCGGGAGGGGATTGTCCTGTTACCTGCCTCTCTCAGATCCCCTCCTCGGAGGGGTGCCGCCGCGCAGGCGGCGGCGGGGTGGGTCTTTTCTCCCTCGCCCTTTTCTCCGGCTTCGTCCTCCTCTTCACGCCGGCCGCGACGCGCGCCCAGTTCCCCGCGCCGCTGGTTGCGGCGGAACTCACGGCGGAACGCGCGGATATCTACGTCAACGAACATTTCAGCGTGGTTCTGGAGGTTCGCGCCGGCGGCGCGCCGATCCGCCCCAGCTTCAAGCTGACGTCCCTGCCTCCTCCCGGCGTGCTGACCTTCGACCAATTCCGCGAACTGCGGGCCGAACGCCGTATCGAGGATGGCCGCGCGGTGGATGTGCGACGCTTCCGGACCGCCGCCCGGGCGCCCGCGGCGGGCCCCGTCGAGGCAGCCCCGACGCTGATCGTGGAGTCCTTCATGCCGGGCCGCGCCTACGAAGTGCCCGTGACGCCGCTGCGCCTGAACGTGCGCGAACTGCCCGCCGAGGGAAGGCCCGACGATTTCTCGGGCGCGGTCGGCACATTCCGCCTGGAGGCCGGCGTGACGCCGGCCGAGATTGTTCTGGGCGACCTGGTGACCGCGCGAATCACGGTCTCGGGCACGGGGCATTTTCCGGAGCGTGCGCCCGCCGTTGTTGCTGACGCGCCCGGCCTCTTCAAGATCTACGAGCCGTCACTCGTCTCCCGGGAGGAGAACAGGCTGGTCTATGAGCAGGTCATCGTGCCGCAGGGCACCAACGCCGCGGCGGTGCCGGCGGTGCGTTTGTCGTTTTTCGAGCCGCTGTCCGGCGCGTACGTCAACCTCAGCCAGGGACCCTTCCCCCTGACCTACGCGCCGAAACGCGAGGGCGCGGCCTTCGCGCGCTACCGCCCGGCGGAGCAAGCGGGCGTCGGCGACGCAAGGCGGCCGGGACGGACCGCGTCCCTGGGTTACGCCGCCCGCATGGCGCTGGCCGCCGTCGCCTATTGGATCCTCGCCGCGGGCGCCGCGTTCGCGGCGGCCGTGCGGGCCGCACGCAAGCGCGCCGCGGCGCTTGCGGCCCTGCTTGCGGCGGCGGCGCTGTTCGCGCCTTTCCGCGCGGGCCTGCGCGCCCTGCTCGCCCCGCCGCGGAACGCCGTCATGGCGCGCGACGCCACCGCCCGCTTCGCGCCGGCGCACGCGTCCGTCGCCGGGTTCGAGCTCTCCGCCGGCACGGCCGTGCGGCTCGTCGAAACGTCCGGCGACTGGGCCAAGATCGAGTCCCGGGGCAATCGCGGCTGGGTGCCGCGCGCGAGCCTCGAGGCGCGGTGAAGCGGCTGCCGTAACAGCCTGCCGCGCGTCTTTCGTTTGCACCGCGCCGCGTCCCGGCCGTCGAAACCGGTCACCCGCGCCGCGGACACCGCCCTCCCCTGTTTCACCGGCCCGGCGTCAGGGCCGTTCCCCGCTTTTTGTTTTGAAAACCGCCCCTGGCAAGGTATCCTGAGAGGTTGCGATGAAGTTTGCCGTACGCATTGACTCGGAACGCTGTAAGGGTTGTGAGCTCTGCATTTCCGTCTGCCCCGAGAAGGTGCTGGCCATGTGCGGGAAGCTCAACGCGCGCGGTCAGCATTTTCCGGAAGTCGTCAAAGCCGAGGCCTGCACCGGCTGTGCCCGCTGCGCCGTAATATGCCCCGACACGGCCATCCGGATTGACGCGGAGGAGGATGACCGATGACCGTGGGCCGGGCAGCGCCGCGCGTGCTCATGACGGGCAACGAGGCCATGGCTGAAGGCGCCATCCGCGCCGGGTGCGACGCCTACTACGGCTACCCCATCACCCCGCAGAACGAGTTCACGGCCTACATGGCCCGGCACATGCCGGCGCGCGGGCGCGTGTTCATCCAGGCCGAAAGCGAAATCGCCGCGATCAACATGGTCTTCGGAACCGCCGTGGCCGGCAAGCGGGCCATGACCAGCTCCTCCTCGCCCGGCATCAGCCTCAAGCAGGAGGGTATCTCCTACCTGGCGGGCGCCGAACTGCCTGCCGTCATCGCCAATATCCAGCGCGGCGGTCCCGGGCTGGGCAATATCGCGCCGGCGCAAGCCGACTACTTCCAGGCGGTCAAAGGCGGAGGGCACGGGGACTATCACCAGGTTGTGCTGGCGCCGTGGTCGGTGCAGGAAATGCACGACCTGGCGGTCCTGGCTTTCGACCTCGCGGATCGCTACCGCACTCCCGTGCTGCTTCTGGCGGACGGACGGCTCGGCCAGATGATGGAACCGGTGACGCTCTACGAAGGTCCGCCGCCGCCGGTTCCGCCGAAGCCCTGGGCGTTGACGGGCGCCGCCGGCCGCGCCCCCAACATGATCCGGTCGCTGTATCTCGCCGAAACCGATCTCGAACAGGTCAACATCAGGCTGCAGGCCATGTACCGTCGCATCATTGCCAACGAAGTCCGCTGGGAGGAGCAGGCCACGGACGATTGCGACCTGCTGATCGTCGCCTACGGCACCAGCGCCCGCATCGCCGCCGGCGCGGCAAGCGCCGCCGCCGCAAACGGCCTGCGGGTCGGGCTCCTGCGCCCGGTGACGCTCTGGCCTTTCCCCTCCGCGCGCCTGGCCGAGCTCGCCGGGCGCGTGAGCGGCGTGCTGGTCGTCGAAATGAGCAGCGGACAGATGCTGGAAGACGTGCGCCTCGCGGTCGAGGGGCGCGTGCCCGTTCATTTTGAAGGGCGCATGGGCGGAATCGTGCCCACCGAGAAGGACGTTCTGCTGGCCCTTTCCGGAATCCGTAACAAGCCATGAGCACCCGCGTCGTATTCGATCGCCCCGAAGCGTTGCAGGACGCGCATACGCATTACTGCCCCGGCTGCGGTCACGGCACCACCCATCGCCTTGTCGCCGAGGCCCTCGACAAGCTCGGCGTGCGCGAACGCACGATCGGCGTGGCCCCCGTAGGCTGCGCCGTGCTGGCCTATTTCTACATGAATTTCGACGTAACCGAAGCCGCCCACGGGCGCACGCCCGCCGTGGCCACGGGCATCAAGCGCGTCCTGCCGGACCGCGTGGTCTTTTCCTACCAGGGCGACGGCGACCTGGCCGCGATCGGCATGGCCGAGACCGTCCACGCCGCCAACCGCGGCGAGGCCATTACGGTGATCTTCATCAACAACGCCGTCTACGGCATGACCGGCGGCCAGATGGCGCCCACCTCGCTGCTTGGTCAGCGCACGGCCACCTCGCCCGAGGGACGCGACGCGGCAACCATGGGTCCGCCGGTGCGCATGTGCGAATTGCTCAACACGCTTGACCGGCCTTACCACATCGAGCGCGTTGCGCTCGACGGACCCGCCGGCGTGCGCCGGGCCGGGCGCGCCATCCTGGAGGCCTTCCGGGCGCAGACCGAACACAACGCCTACGGCTTCGTGGAGGTGCTCTCGCCCTGTCCCGTCTACCAGCGTCTTTCGCCGGTCGAAGCCCTGGAATTCGTGCGCGGGCCCTTGTCCGCAACCTTCCCCGTGCGCGCCTTCCGGAAAGGAGGCCTGATCGTCGATGCTTGAGCGTCTCGTCATCGCCGGCTCCGGGGGACAGGGCATTCTCCTGGTCGGCCGCATTCTGGCCGGCGTCGCCGTGGACGAGGTCCCGCATGTAACCTTCTTCCCCGCCTACGGCGCGGAGGTGCGCGGCGGCGCCTCCAACTGCGAGATTGTGCTTTCGTCCGATCCGATCTCCTCTCCCGTATCCGACGAGTTCGACTCCATGCTGCTGATGAACGAGGAAAGCGCGCGGAAATACCTCGCGCGCCGCGCGCGCAACTGCCTGGTCATCCTGAACGGCTCGCTGTGCCCGGCCGTTGACGACCCGTCTACCGTGTCGGTCGCGGCCACGGAGCTGGCCGATCGCCTGGGAGACACGCGCGCCGCCAATTTCATCATGCTTGGCGCTTACATCGCGCGCAAACCCGTTGTTCCGGCCGCGGCCCTGGAGGCCGGCATACGGGCGCACCTGGCCGCCAAGGCGGCCGCAAGCACCAATCTGAACATCCGGGCCCTGCGCGCGGGTTTGTCGGCATGAAAACGGAAGGCCTGCGTGTCGCCTTGAGCGCCGCCATGGCCGGCGCCCTCCTTGTCCCGGGTCGCTCCGCGCGCGCGGCCGCGATTCACGACGCCGCCCGGGCCAACGACCCGCGCGGCATCGCGGCCGCGCTTGCATCCGCGGGACCCGGCGCGGTCAACGCTTCGGCCGGGCCCGGCATTACGCCCCTGCACGTCGCCGCCGGCCTCAACCGCCGCGCGGCCGCCGCGACGCTGATCGAAAACGGCGCCGCCCTGAACGCGCGGACGGCCGGCGGCTTCACGCCCCTGCACTGGGCCGCCAGCCGCGACGCCGCGGATGCGGCGCGCCTGCTCATCGGCGCCGGCGCCGACGCCGGCGCGCGCGCCGCGCAGGGCATCACGCCCCTGCACTGGGCCGCCGCGCGCAACGCCACCAACGTGCTCGCGCTGCTGCTGGCCGCCGGCGCCGACCACGCCGCGCCCACCGCCGCCGGTCTCACCCCCCTGCACTGGGCCGTGGAACACGGCCGCAATGAAGCCGCCGTTCTGCTCGCGGCCGCGACGGTCGACCGCGAAACGGCCGCGGCCGGAACCCCGCCCGCGGCGGCGCCCGCGGAAGACGCGCAGGACTCCGCCCCCCCCGAGAACATCGTTGCGACAGTCTCGGAATACCAGGCGCTGCTCAGGACCATCGCCGCGGAGAACGGCGCCGCGGCGGCGGCCGACGCCGCCGACCGCTCGGGGACCGCGGACCCGGGCGGCGCCGAAGCCGCGCCGGCGGCCGGGGACGTGCCGCTGACGGCGCCCACGCACGCCAGGCCCGCCTTCGGCAAGATCCTGCGGGTGCCCATCGGGATCGACGAAGAGCTTGTCTTCGTCTGGATCGAACCCCTCGGCATATGGGTCGGAGAATACGAGGTCACCAACGGCCAGTATCGCTGCTTCCGCCCGCGGCACCGCAGCCTGTTCTTCGAACGGCACTCGCTTGACGGCGACGACCAGCCGGTCGTCAACGTCAGCTGGAACGACGCCGCGGATTACTGCGCCTGGCTGAACAAGTTCTGCGGCGACCGCATCCCGCTGCACAGCGCGTACCGTCTGCCCACCGACCGCGAGTGGACGGCGTTCGCGCGTTGCGGCACCGAACGCAAGTATCCCTGGGGGGATGCCATGCCGCCCGCCTACGGCAACTATTCGGACTTTTCCGCGCGCGCGCTTCCGGGCTGGCGCGGATTCGCCGATTACAATGACGGCTTCGCCGTATCCTGCCCCGTCAGCCGCAGCGGCGCCAACGAATGGGGCCTTTACGGCGTGGGCGGCAACGTGTGGGAGTGGTGCGCGGACCGCTTCGACGCGGCCGACCCGGCCAGGAGCCGGCGCGGCGGGTGCTGGGATTTCGACGGCGAGACCGCGCTGCGCGTGGAATGGCGCGGAGTCGACCGCCCTGAAGCCCGCTACGATACGATCGGCTTCCGGATCGTCGTGGCGAAGAAGGCGCACGAGTGACCTCCGCGCCACGATCTCCAGGCGGCCCCGCCCTACCCGCCGCCTTCGGCACACAACGGCAGGGCGCGGGCGCCCTCCTTCGCGCCATGCGCTTCGGAGGGCAAGCCGCGCGCGCCTCTCTTTCCTCGGCAGGCTACCCCGCCGGTCCGAGCCGCGCTTTGAAATCCTCGTAGCCGAACTCGCGCACGACCCGAAGCTCGCCCTTCCCGGGGCTCCACACGGCCAGCGACGGAAGCCGCACCCCGTTGAAGGTGTTGTTCTTCACCACGGTGTAGTGCGCCATGTCCATGAAGACCAGCCGCGCACCGACCTCGAGCGGTTCCCGGAAGGAATACTCCCCGATGACGTCGCCCGCCAGACAAGTCACGCCCGCCAGCTCGTAGGTGTGGGCGAACTCGCCGGGCGCGCCCGCGCCGGCCACCGCCGGCCGATAGGGCATCTCCAGCACGTCGGGCATGTGCGCGGCGGCGGAGGTGTCGAGGATGGCGATGGACTTCTCGTTCCGCACGATGTCCAGCACGCGCGCCACCAGCACCCCCGCGTTGAGCGCCACCGCCTCGCCCGGCTCCAGGTAGACCGTGACGCCGTGCCGCGCGCGGAAATCCGCCACGATCCGGCAGAGACGGTCCACGTCGTAGTCCTCGCGCGTGATGAGATGCCCGCCCCCGAAATTCACCCACGCCATGCGCGACAGGAATTCGCCGAACCGGCTCTCGAACGCGGCCAGAACGCGCTCCAAGGCGTCGGCGTTCAGCTCGCACAACGCGTGGAAGTGCAGTCCGTCGATGCCGTCGAGGCCGCGCGCGTCGAACGCCGCGCGCGTAACCCCCAGGCGCGAGCCCGGACGGCAGGGGTCGTAGGCCGCGGTGCGCACCTCGGAGTGCTCGGGGTTGACGCGAATGCCGCAAGCCACCGGGCGGCCGGCCTCCGCCACGCGCGGCTTGAAGCGGCGCCACTGCGCGAACGAGTTGAACACGATGTGGTCGGCGCGCGCCAGCAGCTCCGGAAATTCGTCATCGGCGTAGGCCGGCGCGCAGACATGCACTTCGCCGCCGAACTCCTCCGCCGCCAGCCGGGTTTCGTGCAGCGAGCTCGCCGTCGCCCCCGCCAGGTAGCGCCGCGCCAGCGGAAACACGGGGAAGAACGCGAACCCCTTGAGCGCGAGCAGGATCCGGCAGCCGGCGCGCTCCTGGACGTCCGCCAGGCGCCGCAGGTTGCGCTCCAGCGCCGCTTCGTCCAGAACGTAGCACGGCGTGGGCACCTGACGCCAGTCCGGGTTCACGACACCCGCTCCCGCCAGGGCAGACCGTAGACCGGCAGCTTTTCCATGAACGGATCGGGGTCGAGCTGCTCCACGTTGAATACGCCCGCTCCGCGCCAGGCCCCCGTGACCATCAGCAGCGCGCCGATCATGGCGGGCACCCCCGTGGTGTAGGAAATCGCCTGCGCGCCCACCTCGCGGTAGCAGGCCGCGTGGTCGCACACGTTGTAGACCGAATATGCGCGCGGACGCCCGTCCTTGACGCCCTCGATCCAGCAGCCGATGCAGGTCTTGCCTTTGTAGCCGGCGGCCAGCGAGGCCGGGTCGGGCAGCAGCGCCTTGAGGAACTTGATGGGCACGATGTCGTGCCCCTCGAAGCGGACCGGATCGATGCGCGTCATGCCCACGTTTTCCAGAACGCGCAGGTGCGTCAGGTACTGCTGGCCGAAAGTCATCCAGAACCGGATGCGCTCCAGGCCGGGAATATGCTTCACGAGCGATTCGAGCTCCTCGTGGTAGAGCAGATAGGCCTCCTTGGGGCCGACCTCCGGGAAGTCGAACGTCTCGTGCACGGCGAGCGGATCCGTCTCGCGCCACCGGCCGCGCTCCCAGTACTTGCCGCGCTGCGTGATCTCGCGGATGTTGATCTCCGGGTTGAAGTTCGTCGCGAAGGCGCGGCCGTGGTCGCCCGCGTTGCAGTCGCGTATGTCGATGGTGCGGATGGCGTCGAAGTGGTGCTTCAGCGCGTGGGCGCAGAAGATGTTGGTTACGCCCGGGTCGAAGCCGCAGCCCAGCACGGCCATGACCCCCCGCTTCCTGAAGCGTTCGTGGTAGTCCCACTGCCACTTGTAACAGAACTTCGCTTCGTCCGGCGGCTCGTAGTTGGCCGTGTCCAGGTAGTCGACGCCCGTCTCCAGGCACGCGTCCATGATGGCAAGGTCCTGGTAGGGCAGCGCCACGTTGATCACCACGTCAGGCGCGAAATCGCGGATGAGCGCGACTACTTCGGCACTGCGGTCGGCGTCCACGCGGGCCGTTCGGATCGGCCTTCCCGTGAGCGCCTTGATCTTCTCGCACTTGTCCAGGGTGCGGCTGGCCAGCATGATCTCCGCAAACGCCTCCGGCGCCGAAGCGCATTTCTGGGTCACCACCGATCCGACGCCCCCCGCCCCGATGATCAACGCCTTGCTCATTCGCGTTCTCCTCTCCTGCTTCCGGCGGGGCGAGACGCCCCGCCCTACCGTCTCGCCCGCCAATTACGGTAGGGCGCGGGCGCCCTCCTTCGCGCGAGGCGCTTCGGCGGGCAAGCCGGCGGCTCCGCCCTCTCACGCCAGAAGCAGGTCCCCCTCCACCCGCATGCCCGGCTTCACCTTGCCCCGCAAATCGGCCGGACCCGGCGCAAAGCACGGGTCAATCTCAATCCTGTGCCGCGGCAGGCCCTGCGCGTCCCGCGGCACGGTCACGCCGCACTGCTCCAGCCGCCGCGCCTGCTTGCGCATCATGTCGCGCCGGGCCGTGTCGGGGGAGTCGTCCCCCCGGGCATTCTTGACGGGCGAAAACTCCTCTTCCCGGGCGAATTCCACGTTGACGACACGTTCGGCGTCGGGGAGGACGTCGAAGATGAACTTCTCGAACTTGAAGGCGTTCGGGCGGTCCGGAGCCACCGTCTGCCCGCCGGCATCGCAGTACGGCACCTTCTTGTGCGCAATGTGAACGGGCAGGCGCCGCGCGCACTCCTGGCGGAGAAAGTCCAGGGAGAAGACGTGAATTGCCACGCTGCCGTAAAGGAAGAGGAGCCGACCCCCGGAGCCGGTCGCCTCCTTCTGCGCGTCCGTCAGCTCCGAGTATTCGACGATGGCGTTGCGCCCGCCGCGTTCGACCGCGACGCCGAGGCCTTCGGCCGGATGCTTCTTGGCGCATACCTTCACCGAGGCGTCCGCTTCCCGCCGACGATGCAGACCGATGAAACCGGGATCGGCAATCTCAACAAGCGGGTTGTCCACCTGGAAATAGAAAAGGAACTCCACCCCGCGCCGGGACATGTCGTCAAATGAACCGTCGGCTTCAAGGGCGTCGAGAATTCCGCCGTGACCGTCGGGACTCTCGAACACGTGGTCCGGCGCGTCGAGCAGGAGCTGTCCGTCCGCGGTCAACGCGGGCCACATCCCCTGCACGAAGAAACGCACGGCGCCGGCCGGCAGGCCGAAGCGGCCGTGCCGCTCGAAGAAATCCCTGGTCGCGGCGTCGTTCGCGCGGCTGGTCATCACGTAGAGCGGCAGGTCGGCGCCGTACGCGCGCTGCAACGCCAGGATCTTCCGCGCGTGTATCTCGAAAAGCGTCGCGCCCGTGATCGGCGCCAGCGGAAACATGCCCTTGGGCCCTTCGAAGCCCAGGCGCGATCCCTGCCCCCCCGCCACCAGCAGAACGCCCACGCGTCCGGCGCGGAGCGCATCCCGGCCCGCGCGCACGTTGGCGGCGTCCGCAAGCTCCAAGCCCGGCAGCACCGTCGCGGGCGCTATATCGGCGTGCGCCGGTCCGGCGGAGCCTCTCGGCGTCAGGAGGCGCGCCAGACGACTCACGTTATCCAGGTCAATGCGCCCGATCTGGGCCAGCAGCCTTCGACGCCCTTCGGCGTCGAGCTTGTTCCAGAACCGGAGCGCTCCTTCCTGGCCGTGGGCCTTCAGGCGCGCCAGGGCTTCGTCATAGGTCATGGCGTATCGTGCTCAGGTCGACGCCCTCACCTCAACGGTCGTTCCGCGGGCGACGCCAACCCACCCCGCCCCCGCCGGAGGCGGGGACACCCCTCTTGGGAGGGGAGAACCCACCCCGCCCGCGCTTGCGCGCGGGCACCCCTCCCAGGAGGGGATCTGTCATTGTCGATGCGATCGCTTTCCCAAGATCCCCTCCTGCGGAGGGGTGGCCCCGCCCACAGGGCGGGGCCGGGGTGGGTCCCCCATAGTGAAGCTTCCGCGCCGCCTCTTCACTGCCGCTCCCGTGCCCGACGATACATGCGACGCACATCGTCCAGCCGGTCTTGCTCCCGCTGCGGCAGCTCGCGACGCCTCCGCTCCAGCACATCGAGCAGGTCTGCGGCGCCATCCAGCTTGCCAAGGCGCACGCGCACCTCGGCGAGATGCAGCATCGCGGGCAGTTCGTCTTGCGATTGCCCGACCGCGCGCTCCATGGCCTCCTCCGCCTCGTCAGGCCGGCCCAGCTTCATCAGGACGACGCCCAGCGTGTCCCATGCGCCCGGCGTATTCGCGTCGAGCGCAAGCGCGCGCCGGACCAGCTCCTCGCCCTCCGCGCAGTCGCCGCGCTCCTGCACGATCCAGGCCAGATTGTTGAGCACTTCGGCGGTCTCCCGCACGGCCAGAGCGCGCCGCAGGAACTGCTCCGCCAGGACGAATTCGTTCTTCAGAAGATACGCGGATCCCAGCACGTAGTTGCCCATGCCGTTGGCCGGGGCGATTTCCAGCATGACGCGCGCGTGCTGGGTCGCATCGTCATAACGGCCCAGCGCCATGGCGGCCTGCATCAGAAATTCCAGCACGCGCGGATCGCGTGGGAAGATCCGAAGGGCCCGCTCCGCGTTGTCCAACGCGGCAACGAGATCGCCCTGCAGCGCGCTCAGACGGGCCCGCGCAAAGTATATCACGCGATCGGAGCCGCCGCCCTTCTCCATCTTCTCAATCGCCTCCGCGAGCCCGTCGGCGTCCCGCTGCAGCGCGATCACGTCGGTAAGAAGCTCCCACGCCTCCGTCATGCGCGGCTGCAGGTCAACCAGCTCCTGGAGCACGATGCGGGCCTGGTCCAGGTCTCCGGACCGCAGATGCAGCAGGGCGTATTCCAGCGAAACGCGCGTCTTGGATATCCCGGCTTTCTCGGCCTGTTCGAGCAGCTCTCGGGCGGCTTCAATGTTGCCTTCGAGCGTCCGGACGCGGTACAGCCCGAGCAGCGCCTCCCCGTCTTTCGGGTTGGCGGCCAGCATCTCGCGGTACATGTCTCCGCTGCGGACGGTCTCGCCCATCCGCAGATACATCTCGGCCAGCGTTTGCGCGAGGCGGTTGCGTCCGGCCTCGGGCGCCAGTTCCATGGCTTTCCTGATCCCGGAAACGGCCAGGCCCGGGCGGCCGGACAGAGCCCAGGTCATGCCCAGGTCGGCGTAGGCCTGCGCCATCCGGACATAGCCGTCGTGCCGCGAGAGGGCCCAGACGCGATACTTGCCCTTCAAATCGGCCACGAAATCGCGCGTGGCTTCCCGGATCTTGTCCGCGTCGGCCGGCTGATACCCGCCGTTGAGCATGCCGTTGAGGTTGAGCAGCGCGCTCACGTTTTCGGGATTGATCTCCCGCGCCCTGGCGTACGCCGCATAGGCCTCGTCTTTGCGCCCGATGTCTTCCATGAATACGCCCAGGTTGTTGGCCCCCAGGCTGAGCCGCGTCAGCAGGAAGGACGCAAGCTTCGCGATCGGCGACCCTTCCGCCGAGGCGCGCCTCAGCGCCGGAACGAGTTCGTCCCAGATCGCCGCATTGCGGCCCATCAGCGCGTCCGCATCGACATCTTCCGGCCGGCGCGTTCCCAGGAATACCACGCCCTCCGGAAGCATGCTGCAGCCGGCGGCCATCCACAGATCCGCCGGCCAGATCACGGCCACGGACCGGTCCACGTCCGGCTTCGTATCGAACCACCGGCGCAGCAGAGCCACCATGCTCACGGACGCGGCGCTCCGCAGGTCCGGCTCATCCGCAAGCTGCATGCGCAGGTAGTTCATGTACAGCTCGCTGTTCCCGGCGCCGACGTTCACCAGCCGCGGCGCGCGGCCCCGGTCCCGCGCCAGGATCAGCAGGTGCATGTCCAGCGCTCCGTCGCTGACGATCCATTCCACCCCGGCGCTGCGGTCCAGAATGCGACGGGCATACGCGTCCGCCACGCCGCCGGGCCGCGCGTCGGCCCGCGCCAGATTGCGGAACGCCGCCAGGCACGCCAGCGCCAGCGCGGGCGCCACGAAGACCCAGCCCAGGTGACGGCTCAACCGGCGCGCCGAACGGCGCTCAGGGTCCGGCCACCATGTCCCCGGCAGAAAGAGCCAGTAGGCGAGGAGATATCCGAACAGGGCCGCGCCGAGCACGTAGGGCGTCACCAGGAACCGTTCCTCGCCCAGCATGGCCCACGGCGCCATACGGTGGTTGAGCAGCACCAGAACCGCGATCGCCGTCAGCAACACGTGCAGCGCGTAGTAGGTCAGATCGCGCTCGTCGTTAAGCGCCCGCCGCGCCACGAGCGCCGCCACCAGCCCGGGCACGACTCCCACGAACAGCACCACCAGCCAGCCCACGCGCGGCAGCCCGCGCGTGATGAGCAGGTATTCCTCGCGCCATATGAACCAGACGACCTTGAAGAAGCCCGTGTACTCGCGCGCCACGTAACCCGGCGAGCCGTGGAAATCCCAGGCCGCCACGAGATAGAGGCACAGCCCGGCCAGCGTCGACACAACCAGCGCAATGATGCGCGCCGGCGTGGCCTCGCCGCGCCGCCACATCGCGAAAAGCAGCGCCGGGCCGAAAAGCGGCGCGAAAACGATCAGCGTCGCCGACTCCGTAACGCCGATCCCGCAGGCCAGCCCAAACACCGGCGCCAGCCAGCCCGGACCGCCGCTTACATAGCGGTAGAAGATCGCCGTCACCGCCAGCAGCAGCAGCGTGTCGAACGCGGCCACGCCCGCGCGGTTGGAGGCGATCCAGAACGGTATGCTGAAAGCCAGGTACAGTCCGGCTCCAACGCCGGCAATCCGGCCGGCCAGCGCCGCGCGTGGGCGTTGCGGGTCATCCAGACGCGCCACCCGCCGCACCGTGCCGGAGACCAGGCCGTATAGAAATACAACGGACGCGGCGCCGCACAGCGCGCTGAAGACATTGAGACGCGCCGCCAGGCCGCCGAACGGGAGGGCGTCAACCGCGCGCGCCGCAAGGGTATACAGAAAACGATAGGCGGTCCCCTGGTAGAAGAGCCCGGTATGCGCCGCGATCTGGTAGGCGGAAAGACCCGGATACGCCCCCGGACAAAGCGTCGCCGCATAGGCCGCCAGCGCAACAAGACCCAGCAGCGCGCCGATGATCAGGTCAGGCCGCTTGTTGGTATCCGAAGCGATCATCTGGTGTCCCATATAGCGAAGCGGGGATGGCTTGACAACGGTATTCGTTGGCGGACAACAGAATCGTCTTGGCGAGCCTGGCGTCTTGGCGAGAGAATCACCAAACGTCGATGAGTTCACGCGCCATTCGTCTGCAGAAGTATCTCGCCGAGCGCGGCGTGGCATCGCGCCGGGCCTGTGAAGCCCTCATGGCGGCCGGCCGCGTAACCGTGAACGGAGAAGTCGTCACGCGGCCCGGCACGCGCGTGGATCCGGATCGCGACGCGGTAACGGTTGACGGCACGCCCCTGGCGGCCGCGCCGAAACGGCGCACGATCATGCTTTACAAGCCGCGCGGCTACATCTGCAGCGCATCGGCGAAACAAGGGCGGACGGTGTATGAGCTGCTGCCGGAGGGTCTGCATCCTACCCGCAATCTGGCGAGCAGGCAGTCGTCCCCGGGCGGCCCGCGACCGACCCATGGTGGCCCGCGACCGACCCATGGTGGCCCGCGACCGACCCATGGTGGCCCGCGACCTCCGGGCGCGGGCGGCCAAGAAGCAGCGCCTGAATTGCCTTTGCCCGCGCCCGGAGGTCGCGGGCCACCCGATGCCGCGCGGCCGCGAGAAGGGCTCGTTCCCATAGGAAGGCTGGACAAGGACAGCGAAGGGCTGCTGCTGATGTCCAATGACGGCGAGCTGGTGCACCGCCTGAGTCATCCGCGGTTTGAGCATGCGAAGACGTATCGCGTCACGGTTAGTGCGCTCCCGGGCGGTAGGGCGGGGCCGCCGGACCCGCCGGAAACGGAACAGTCTCGCGGCCCGGATTCGGCGCGGCCCGCCTTCGCCGGGAAGCTTCGGCGGGGCAAGCCGGAGGCCCTGCCCTACCCGTCTTCCACACCCAGCACAGGTAGGGCGCGGGCGCCCTCCTTCGCGCGAAGCGCTTCGGAGGGCAAGCCGCACGCGCCTGTTTCGGGGCGCCCGCGCCCCACCGGCGAAGACGTTGATACGGCCCGCGGCGTGGTCACCGACGAGATGCTGCAGCGCCTCCGGCAGCCGTTCGTTCTCGACGGCTATCGAACGCGACCGACCGACGTGCGGGTGATTGGGCCGGGCCTCGTGCTCGAATTCGTCCTCAAAGAGGGCCGCAAGCGTCAAATCCGGCGCATGTGTGAACATGTCGGCCTGCGCGTGGAGCGGCTGATGCGTGTCGGCGTCGGTCCGTTGGAACTGGGAAATCTGTGTCCAGGCCGGTGGCGTGAGTTGTCGTCGAGGGAGGTAGAGCAACTCACGGAGAGCCGGGGCTGACGTCCGAACGCTCGGCCTCCCGGGCCTGAGCCGACAATCCGAGCGTCTTGACGCGCTCGGCGGCACATATGGAACAGGGCGGACACAGCCCGCGCCCCTTCGCGTCTAACTCGGCTAGGTCCCTGTGGCCGGAAAGCGGACACCGGGGGAACGGACACTCCGGCAGCGCGAGGAGACCGGCAACGGCACGCAGGGCCTCCCTCTCGGCCCGTTCGTTGAAGAGCTGTCGCTGAAGGTCCGACTGTTGCCGCGCATCACGAAGGGTCGCGAGATTCAGGGCAGACACGGTCGCCGTCAGCCTTTGAATCGACTTGTCCGGCTCGCCCTCCGCGGGTGGCGAGTCGACAATGAGCAGCACCAAGCGTTTTTTCGCCACGTCCCCGCGTATCCTCCTGGTGAGAAAGTCCGCCGGAAGTCCTTCCGAAAGCCCCGCCTCCTCGCGCTGTTCGACGGAGATGCCGTACCAACGCTCGACCCATGCCACCATGCGTGCCGCTAGATCGCCAGGGATGCCGGGAGCGTACAGGACCAGAACAGAGTCCTGTGTCTTCACCGCTTCCCCGCTGTCGGGTTGAGCGCCCTGGCCCAGGGCCGCTGCCGCGAGAACCGATGCCATCAGAGTCAGACGTTTCATTCCGGCAGCCCTCCAGCCTTCTCTCGCGCCGCCGCGGCACCCCGTGCGTCACCCGCGGCCGCAAGGAACAGGGCGTAGTCCTCCCATAAATCGCGTCTTTCCGGGAGCTTGTCAATGGCTTGTCTGAGATCCGCAACGGCTCCGGCGATGTCGCCTAGAGTGCCACGATACCGTCCGCGCAGGGCAATCATCATCGGCGATCGCGGATAGGCGGCCAGCGCCCGGTCCAGGAAGACCTGCGCGACATCCGCTTTGCCGGCCCGCATCGCAAGCGTCGCAAGATAGTACAACGCCCAGAACTCGCGAGGACTGTAGTGGGCGGCAATCTGGTATTGGAAGAAGGCGTCCGCCAGTTTCCCCGAGAGCCGCAGGTTGTCGGCCGATGACAGCACGGTGGCGACGAGCTCCGTCCGTATGACGGGATTCTCCGGGGCCGTCGTCACGGCCTGCAGCAAAAGCTCCACGCATTCCTCGCCCTTGCCTTCCTCGCGCAGGACACCGGCGCGCAGGGTGTCGCGCAACGCGCTTCGGCCCCGCCGCATGCTGTCCAGATCCTCCGGCGCGAGCGCCGCCGTCCACCCCTCCGGGAACGCCGTGAAATGCTCAAGCAGGAGTTCTTGATTACGGTCCGGCATGTACCGCAGCGCGCTGAGCGGCGCGGAAAACTCGATGATCGGCCGGTCGTCCGTGTTCAGGGGACCGGCCCCCGCCAACGCGCGGTCTTGGGACATGTCCGTCACCATCAGCCCGAGAATCGCCGCGTGGTCCTTGAAACCGATCTCCGCGAGCGACGCCTGCGCCGCCGGTATCGCCATGCGCGCCCGCATCGCGCCGGGGTCGAGACGAATACCGTCGCGGAATCCGATCAGAATCGTATCAAACCCGGTGAAGAAGAGCAGGCTCTGCGGAAACGCGCGGACAAAGGAACGGATGATCGTCAGGCAGTCGCGGCCGGACAGCTCGTAGAGCGGCAGGTACTGCGCCATGACGCCGCCGGCGGCCAGACGCCTCCGGCAGATCTCGAAATGCTCCACAGTGTAGAGCGCCGCCGCGCCGGTCATGACGGGCTCGAAGGGATCGGACGTAATCACGTCATAGACTTCGCGCGTGGCGAGCATGTGGTTGCGGCCGTCGTTGATCGTGATCTTGAGATCCTGGCGGTCGAGCACGTTGTGGTTCCGGCCGCCCCACAGCCGCGCCACGTGCTTCACCACCGGCTCGATCTCGACCACCTCGTAGTGATCGAGGGGGTAACAGCCCAGCGCCCCGAGCGTCACGCCGGCGCCCAGTCCGATATTAACCGCGCGGCGGGGATTGGCGTGCAGAAGCATGGGAAGGTGGCCCATGAGCCGCTGCAGCGTCATGCTGCGCGGGCTCGTGTCGGCCTCCACTTTCCCGTCCATGCAGAAGAACATCTCCTCGTCGGCGGCCAGCGTGGTTGACACCGTGGCCGTGGCGCCTTCCTTGTAGAAGAGCAGCCGCTCCGAGGCCAATCTCGACCGCAGTATGATTTTCCCGTCCCGGATGAAGTTCCACGGCGCGAAATACGGACCGGCCGCCAGCGCCTTCGCGTCCCAGCGGGGCGACGCCAACAGGACGACCGCGGCGCAGACAGCCGCCCCCGTCCCCGCCATGGCAAGGGCGCGCCGGCGCGTCTCCGCAAGCGCCGCCGCGAGCACGGCGAGCAGAACCGACCCGACGGCAAGCAGAACCAGACAGTTGAAAATACCGATCCGCGGCAAAAGCACGAAACCCAGCACGAAAGCGCCCCCCGCCGCGCCGACGGTGTTCCACGCGTAGACCCTTCCCGCGGCGCCCGCCGCGGTCGCCCCAAGCCGCCGCGCGCCGGCCGCCAGCAAAGGCAACGCCATTCCGAAAAGCAGCGTGGGTACGAGCAGAAACGCCAGCGTGACGACGAACTTGGAGGCCAGAAGCACGCCCCAGCGCAGTCCGTACCGCGCCAACTGCGCCAGCACGAACTCCTGCATGCCGGCGAACCAGGACAACGAGGCCAGCGTGTAGATTCCCGCCAGGAACTGGACCATCGCGAACAGCGCCGCGGTGTTGCGCGCGCGATCGCCAAGCCAGCTCAAGCACGCCGCGCCGAGCGCGAGGCCAAAGAGAAACACCGCGAGCATGGCCGCGAACGAATACGTGGTGGAACCGAAGACGAGAATCAGCGCGCGAAACCACACCACCTCCAGCCCCAGCGCCAGGAAACCGGAAGCGGCCGCGAAAACAACCAGCCGGCGCCGGGAACCCGCGGCTCCGCCGTCGGCCGCCGCGCCGGACACGGCCGCACCCGGCGCATGCCGGAAGGGCGCGACGGCCGAAAGCGCGACAGCCGCGGCGCCGGCGAGCAGACTCACGGCCGCGGCCAGCAGATTCGTGCGCGCCAGGCCCAGGCGGGGCAGAAGAAGAAATCCCGAGAGCAGAACGCCCAGCACGGAACCCAGCGTGTTGACACCGTAAAGGAGGCCGAGGCCGCCGCCGAAACGCTCCGCCCGACGCAGGAGTCCCTGCGCTAGCAAAGGCAGGGTCATGCCCATCAGAACGGTCGGCAGAAGAAGAAACACAACGGCCGTTCCGAATCGAAGGGCGGTGAGCAGCGGCACATGGTTGCCGGCGGCCGCGTAGACGGCGCCGTAGAGAGGCCGCAACAGACCCAGCAACCACGGCACGCACAGGGCATAACCGCCGATCGCCATGACCACGAGGCCGAAGACGCGCAGCGGCCGGCGCATCTTCGGAACAAAAACGGCCGCAAGCCGAGAACCGATCGCGATCCCGAGCATGAACGCGGTCAGAACGGTTGACGCCGCCTGAACGGTGTTCCCGAAGATAAGGCCGAGATGGCGGAACCAGAGCGTTTCGTAGACCAGAGCGGCGAAGCCTGAGGCGAGGAACAGGATGGAGAAAAGAACCATGCCGGATCGTCCGGAAGCCTGAAAGAAACGCCCCTCCTTTTATTCAAGAAGGGGCGCTCATCAACCGATGCTTTTGCCTGTCTGAGGCTCGAGCAAAAACCGCCCCGCGGCTCGCGAGGACGCTCGCCCTCCATTGGTCCCCATAAAATGTCACTCCACGGATGGAGGGCAAGCGTCCTCGCGAGCCATCTGGACGCCGGAGGTTCGGCAAGAGCCTCTGTCTACTTATTGCGCCGCTTACGCAGACCCACGAGCGCGGTTCCCAGCGCGAACAGGCCGATTGTCCCGGGTTCGGGAATCACCTGCTCGCCAAGCAGGCCGTTATTGGACCCCGTCCAATCCTCGTCAATCTCGTTGCCGTTCTCGGAATCCGTGTTGATATCGTAGAGTTGGGCCGGATCCGGCGGCTCACCACCGGGGTTCAGATCATTTGCCGCAACCACAGCGCCCACAAAGTACCATTCGCCCGCCGCCGGCGTGTCGTCCTGGAAAATGCGCGCGTAGATGTATCCGCCATCCGGCCTCGCCCCACCATCGTTGTGGTCAGGCGTAGCAGTGAACAGAGCGTAGTAGTCGAATGTCTCCGGATTGTTGACTGCCGAATCCTCCTGTACGGTGAAGTCTGCAAGCCACACATCGTCGCCGGTCGTCAATCCGCCCACATCGGCGTCGTCGGCGTAGTTGTCTTCCGACCAGATGAGCTGAGCAAGCGTTTTCTGGCCGCTTCCGTCACTCCCCAGCAAAGGAGTTGATCCATCCGCGGCGTAGAACCCCCATGACGAGTACCAGTGCACGTACACATTCGCCTGCGCCATTCCGACGCACATCAACCCGACGGCGACCATGATCAGCATCAATCGCTTGTTCATCGTTTCTCCTCCCTCAACATGCCTCAGAACCGCAGCCTCTGTGCTTCTAGTCCAAATTGTACGGCGCAACCTCTGTCCAGTCAATCGCCGCGGCAGTCTTTACGAAGAAGGCCCGTCCCGCTGCTATCTTGAACCCGGCCGGCGTACTCCATCCCGCACGCCCCTTTGTATAGACGTCGTAGCTGCCACCATTCCATATGTAGAGCGCATCATTGACGGCAGCGGCCTTCGCCAGAGCTGTGTTCGTCCAGAAAGCATCTACGGGATAAGCATACGCCACCGCATCAATACCGCTGATTTGGGAAACAGTTGTGGTGGCCGAGTCGTTGTAGTAGTACGGCACCTCTCCTTTCAACGTGACCACATTCGTCGTCGAACCCGTGTTCTTGAGCCAGAACGCATCGCCACGAATAATCACGTTGGTGCCTGACCACCCGCCGCGGCCCAAAGTCGAGGTCTTGTACGTTTTCGATACTCTGTCCCATATGAACGCCCCACTGCCGTTCGGGAGCTGGTTGCCCACCAGATCGTTGAGGGTGGAGTCGCCGAAGGTTTCGAACGTCGTGGCCACCAAGACCAGCTTGCCAGGTCCGATCACAACCTTGCCATACCCGACCACGTTCACGCTGGGGACGTCCGCCGC